>JARGGE010000377.1 GCA_029210865.1 Trueperaceae bacterium | reverse complement strand
TCATCGGGGAGCTTTCGCTGGAAGGCACCGTGCGCCATGTGCGCGGCGTCCTGCCCATGGCCGCCTTTGCCCGCCAGGAAGGCTACCAGCGCGTCTTCGTCCCCGAATCCGACGCCCCCGAAGCGGCCCGCCCGCTGCTCGCCCCCGGCAGCGACTGGCGCCGGGTCGATCCTCTCGAGTTCGAGCCGAAGGTGCGCGGCGCCTGGCACGCGATCGCCGCGGACGCCCCCGACGGTGCGCTCTGGTGCGCTGACGGTGCCGGGCGGGCGCCACCGCGCCGCAGCGGCGCGCGCCGCGTCGTCCTGGTGATCGACGACGCCCCGCGGTCGCAGTTCGACGTCCTGAACGAGCGGCTCGCCTCCGGCGTCGCGCTCCCGGCCGGGCTCGTCTGCGTCGCGCTCTCGGGCGCGCGCTTCCACGGTCAACGGGGGCGCCCGTGGGTCGCCCACCGCGGCAACCTGCACGTGAGCGTCCACCTGCCGCTCGACGTGGACGCGGCCGAGGCGCAGGCGGGGCTGACGGCGCTGCCGGCCGTGGCGGCGGCGCGCGCGATCGAGCGGCTCACGGAGGGGCGCGTCGCCCCGACGCTCAAGTGGGTGAACGACGTGCTCGTGGACGGGCGCAAGGTCGGCGGCGTCCTCGTCGCCACGCAGGTGCACGCCGAGCGCGTTCGCCACGCGGTGGTGGGCGTCGGCGTCAACCTGGTGCGTGCGCCCGACCTGCCCGCTTCGCCGCGGGTGGTCCCGCCCGTCGCGCTCGGTGCCGTCGACCCGGCGGGGAGCGCCGAGGGCGCTTGGGCGCGCCTGCTGGTGGCGCTCGTCGACGAGCTCGAGCGTGGCCGGGCGCTGCTCCGCCGCGGTGAGGGCGATGCCCTGGTCGCCGCCTTCCGGTCGCGGGCCGCCTTCTTGGGGCGCATGGCGACGATCTGGCCGAGCGGCGACGACGACGGCGCGCCGATCGCGCGCGGGCGGGTGCTCGAGCTGCTGCCCGACCTGTCGTTGCGGCTCGAGGGGTTGGCCGAGCCGGTGCGCGGTGGCCGCATGACGCTCGACGCCTGGCCCACGGAACCGGCACCCGCCGAACCGGCGCCCACCGGGCGCGAGCCTGGAGGCCCGGCATGAACGAACCCGCGCTCGTGCTCGTGGCGCTCAACGCCTTCGCGGCGGTGCTGGTGCTGCTCGGGGCGCTTGCCGGCGTGTTGCGCTTGCTCACCACGCTGTTCCCGCCCACGCGCGCGCCGGCGACCGTGGCGCCGCTCCAGGCGCCGACCCCGGCGTCGGACGCCACGATCGACGCGGCGACGCTCGCGGCCGTCCAGGCGGCGGTAGCGCGCGCCTATCCAGGGGGCCGCGTCACGCACGTCGCGCCCGCCGACGAGGCCTGAGAGGACGACGATGATCCACGCGAAGGACGGCAAACGGGTTCGGGTTATGCTCACCGCGTTCCGCGACGGGCTCCAGAGCGTCTTCGGCGGCAAGGTGCGCACGGCCGACGTGCTCCCGGCGCTCGAGGCCGCGGTCGCCGCCGGCGCCCGGCACCTCGAGTTCGGCGGGGGCGCGCGGTACCAGGCGCCGTTCTTCTACGTGGGCGAGGACCCGTTCGAGGCGATGGACCGCATGCGCGCCGCGGCCGGTCCCGGCGTCGACCTGCAGATCCTGACGCGCTCCGTGTCGGGCGTGACCCTCACCGGTCAGCGGCTCGCGGCGCTCGAGCTGCAAGCGAAGCTGATGGCCAAGCACGGCACCACGATCGACCGCAACTTCGACTTCATGAACGACGTGGCCAACCTGGTCGCGACCGCGAAGCCGATCGTCGACGCCGGCATGCACCACCAGCTGGTCGTCGCCACCATGGGGCTGCCGTACGCGTCCGAGAAGGTGCACACGCCCGAGTTCTACGTCGACGTGGTGCGCCGCGTGCTCGAGTCCGGCGTCCGCGTCGACTCGGTGTGCATGAAAGACGCCTCGGGCACCACCGACCCGCGCACCTGCTACGAGACCGCGCGCGGCCTCAAGCGCATCCTCCCCGAGGGGGTGGCGCTCTGGCAGCACACCCACGACACCGCCTCGATGGCGGTCGCCTGCTACATGGCCGGGCTTGAGGGGGGCGTCGACGGCATCGACCTGTCGGTACGGCCGCTCGCCTCGGGCACCTCGCAGCCCGACGTCCGCTCGATGGCGCACGCGCTCAAGGGCACCGGCTTCGAGCTCGACCTCGAGGTGGGCGGCATGGCCGAGGTCGAGGCGCTCCTCACCGAGGGGCTCGCCGACTACGCCTTCAACCCCATCACGCTCGCCGCCGACGCGCGTGTCGTGAACTTCCCGATGCCCGGCGGGGCGATCGGGCCGAACGTCCACATGATGGCGCAGGCGGGCATCCTCGACCGCTACGGCGAGGTGCTCGAGGAGTTCCCGGTGGTCGTCAAGGCGGGCGGCGGCTGGACGAGCGTGACGCCCGGCAGCCAGCAGTACTGGCTGCAGGCCTTCAACAACGTGCTGCACGGTCGCTGGAAGAAGATCGACGGCGGTTTCGGACGCTCGGTGCTCGGCTACTTCGGGCGTCCACCCGAGTCGCCCGATCCTCGGGTCGTGCAGGCCGCGGCCGACCAGCTCGGCTTGCCGCCCTTCGACGGCGACCCGCTCGAGCAGGCGGTCGACACCCTCGGTCCGGCCGCCGCCGCCCTCCGCGAGCGCAACCTCCGCGTCACCGACGAGAACGTCTTCCTGGTCGCCTCGGCGACCGTCCCGGGCAAGGACATGGAGCTCAACGAAGGGATCCGCTTCCTCACCGGCCGCGCCCGCGTGAACCTGCCGCTCAAGAAGGCGCCGGTGCCCGTCGCGCCGACCCACCCGGAGGAGGAGGCCGCCGCCCCCGCTTCGGTCGCGGACACGACCGCCGCCCCGGCCTGGTCGGGCCCCGTCACGACCACGTGCACGGTGGAGGAGGGGGGCGTCACGCGCCGCTTCCGGATCACGATCGGCGGCCCCGGCGCGCCGGCGACCGCAGACGCCGCGCCCTCG
>JARGGE010000376.1 GCA_029210865.1 Trueperaceae bacterium | reverse complement strand
GACCACGTACGCCGGCACGCGGATCATCTTCACCGACTCCGAGACCTCGAACTGGACCTACGACGAGGTGCGCGGTCAGTACTACTGGCACCGCTTCTTCGGCCACCAACCCGACCTCAACTACGACCACCCGGACGTGCGCGCCGAGATGCTCGACACGGTGCGCTACTGGCTCGAGCTGGGCGTCGACGGCTTCCGGCTCGACGCCATCCCGTACCTGTTCGAACGCGAGGGCACGAACGGCGAGAACTTGCCCGAGACCCACGCCTTCCTCA
The DNA here is from genome assembly GCA_029210865.1 of Trueperaceae bacterium. Lineage (GTDB taxonomy): Bacteria > Deinococcota > Deinococci > Deinococcales > Trueperaceae > JAABTL01. The sequence continues at coordinate 2,775 of JARGGE010000376.1, read as the reverse complement.
AGGAGGTGCGCGCGCTGATCGACCGGATCAAACCCGACGCGTTCATCCTGGGCGAGGTCAACCAGTGGCCCGAGGACACGCTCCCCTACTTCGGCGACGGCCGCGACGAGATGGCGTACCTGTTCCACTTCCCGGTGATGCCGCGCCTCTACCGCGCCCTCGCCGAGGGGCGCGCCGACGCGATCCGCTGGATCCTCGAGCGAACCCCCGCACCCCCGGACGGCGGGCGCTGGGTCGTGTTCCTGCGCAACCACGACGAGCTGACGCTGGAGATGGTCACCGAGGACGAGCGCGCGCTGCTGTACGCCGCCTACGCCCCGGAACCGCGCATGCGGCTGAACGTCGGCATCCGTCGGCGGCTCGCGCCGCTGCTGAACTTCGATCGCCGCAAGCTCGAGGTGATGCACGGGCTCCTGATGACGCTGCCGGGCACGCCGATCCTCTACTACGGCGACGAGATCGGGATGGGCGACGACATCACCCTGCCCGACCGCCACGGGGTCCGCACCCCGATGGCCTGGAACGACGAGCCCGGCGTCGGCTTCAGCGACCATCCGGCCCCGTACCTGCCCCCCATCGCCCACGGACCGGGCGGCTACCACGCCGCCAACGTCGCCGCCCAGGAGCGCGATCCCGGCAGCCTGCTCCACTGGGTGCGGCGGCTGGTCGCGACCCGGCGCTCGCTGGCCGCGCTCGGACCCGGCGGACGCTTCGAGCTCCTCGACCCGGGCGACGCCCGCGTGAGCGCGATGCACCACGCCGGCGCCGGCGAGCACGTCGTCGCGGTGCACAACCTCGCCGACGCCGCCGTCCGCGCGCGCCTGACGCTGCCGCACGCCGGCCGCTGGCGCCGCGTCTGGGCCGACGCCGGCGCCGCCAGCCCCGACGCCGTCGACGGCGACGAGCTCGACCTCGACCTGGCGCCGTACGGCTACGCCTGGTGGGCCTCGTCGTGAGGCGCCGGCGGCATCGCACCGCTTGGTCGGCCCTGCTGGCGCTCGCGCTGATGCTCGGCGGCTGCGGCGAGGAGCTCGCAGCCCCCACCGAACCGCTGCGGCTGCTGCGCCCCACGTGGAGCGAGGCCTTCGCCGGCGAACCGTTCGATGGCACGCTGCGGCCGACCGGCGGCCTGCGCCCGTACCGCTTCGAACGGGTCGCGGGCGCGCTGCCGCCCGGCGTGGCGCTGCAAGGCGGCCGCCTGGCCGGCACCCCGACCGAGACGGGCCGCTTCCGCTTCACGATCGCGGTCCGCGACGGCAACCTCTCGCAGGCGCTGCTCGAGATGGAACTGGTCGTGCGCGAGCTGCCGGTCCCGGTCGTGCGCGTCGCCACGCCCGCCACCGAGGTCCGCGACCCGCTGCCGCTCGTCGCGCGGATCGAGGACGCGCGCGGCTGGCGCGGATCGCAGCTGATCGTGCGGTGGGACGCCGAGCGCTTCGCGCTCGACGGCGACGTGGCGCCGGGCGACCCGCGGCTCGCCGTGGTCGCCGACGTCGGCGACGGGGCCCTGCGCGCGGACGTCGTGGCGCTCGGCGCGCCCCGCGACGGCGCCTTCGACCTCGTCGCCTGGACCCTGGTCCCCATCGACCCCCCGGCGCGCGTCGGGCTGGAGGTCGTCGCGACCACCACGTACGCCGGTGGCGAGACCCGCACCGAACGGCGCGAGGGCACGCCGACCCCTGCCGCGGCGCCCGCCAGCGCCCCGCCCGCCGCGGCACCGACCGAGCCCCTGCCCTCCGACCCCGCCGTCGACGCGGACGACGAAGCAGCTTCCGAGGACGCCGGCGAACCCGAGACCGAGGAGACCCCATGAAGCCGCTCGCCGCGCTCCTGCTCTGTGCCGCCGCCATCGCCGCGCCCACCGCGCTCGCCGGCGGCTGGCTCGCGCTCGACCTCCCGGCCCGGCTGGCGGCGACGCGCGACGCCTTCGTCGCGCGCGTGCGGGCCAGCGACGTCGAGGTCCGCGGCGGCGAGCCCTGGACGGTCGTGACGCTCGAGGTCGAGCGCTGGCTGCGCCGCGACGGCCGCCCGGCCGCCGACGGCGACCCGGCCGAGGTGCGCATCGCGATCTGGGGCGGCCGAGCCCCCGGCGCCGCGCCGCTCCTCGTCGCGGGTGCACCGAGCTTCGTCCCTGGCGAGCGCGTGCTGCTGCTGCTCCGCAGCGGCGACGCCGGTCTGGCGGTGCCGATCGTCGGCGTCGACCAGGGGGTCTGGCGGGAACGCGACGGCGTGTGGTCGGGCGACGACGGCGGCGTGCTCGGCCTCGGCGTGGGTGGTCGCGCCGCCTTGGGCGGCGACCCCGTGGGCGACGAGGTCCTCTTCGACGCCTTGGCGGAGGCGCTCGACGAGGCGGGGGGCCCGCGGTGAGGCGCCGTGCGGCGATGCACCGCGTGCTGGCCTGCGGGCTGCTCGCGAGCGCGTCGTGGGCCGCCGCGCTCGACCTGCGCGTCGACGCGACCGGGGGGCCGCTCGTGCTGGTCGATCAGGTCGACGCGGCCTTGGCCGACTGGCGCGCGGCGGGCGCCGACCCGGACGCGGTCGCGCGCGTCGTGGTCGTCCGCTACGGCGATCCCCTCCTGCTCGGACCGGACGTGCGCGCGCTCGTCGTGGTGCGCCCGGAGGGCGACGAGGGGTTCGAGGTCCTGATCCACCCCGAGGCCGACGGCGTGCGCGCGGCCCTCGTCCCCGCGCTCGGCGTCGTCCTCGGGGGCACGCTCGGCACGGGGGCGCTCGACCCGCGCATCGATCCCGGCGTGCCGGCGGTCCCCGACGCGA
>JARGGE010000375.1 GCA_029210865.1 Trueperaceae bacterium | reverse complement strand
CGGTCGGCGGCACGAACGCCCTCGATCATGCCCAGCCAATTCCAGAGCGACTTCTCGGAGCGCCCCAGCTTGCCCGCAACCGCGCGCACCGCCATGGAGCGTGTGAGCCCCGCCCCCTCCAGCGCCTCGACCTCGGCGCGCAGCGTGCGCCGCTCGACCATCGAGCTCGCGCTGTCGCGCAGGTGGACGCCGGCGCGGTACAGCGCCGCCTGCGGCAGCGCGACCGCCGCGGAGAGCGACGACGGCACCCGCCCGACGAAGGCGGTGAGCGCGAAGGTGAGCAGCGCCAGCGCCACGAACACGTACCAAGCGCGGACGAAGCTAGGCAAGCCGCACCCCCAGCGTCCGCGCGGCGACGACGACGAGCGGGAGCGACAGCCCGACGACGGTCCCGTAGCAGCCGTCGATGGCGTCGACGAGCGCCGCGCCGCGCCCCTGGATGGCGTAGCCGCCGGCCTTGTCGAGGCCCTCACCGGTGGCGGCGTACGCGCGCATCTCGTCGGCGTCGAGCGCGCGGAAGCGGACCCGGGTGGTGCGCAGCTCGGCGACCTCGCGCTCGCCGCGCCGCAGCGCGTGGCCGGTGTGCACCTCGTGGGTGCGGCCGGAGAGACGCGCCACGAAGGCGGCCGCCTCGGCCTCGTCGTTGGGCTTGCCGAGCATCTCGCCATCGATCACGACGGTCGTGTCGGCGGCGATCACCAGCGCCGCGTCGGCTCCGCGATGGCGCGCCGCGACCGCGGCCGCCTTGGCGCGGGCCAGCCGCAGCACCATCGCGGCGGGGTCCTCGCCGACGAGCGGCCGCTCGTCGACGTCCGGGACGTCGACCACGAAGCGGACGCCGAGGCCGGCGAGAAGCTCGCGGCGGCGCGGCGATCCAGAGGCTAGGACGACGGTCGGCACCTGCACGGCGCCCAGTGTACCCGCGGCCGCGCGGCGCGCCGCCAGCCGCGGGCGCGGGCCGGCCGCCGCGGTCGAGGGCAACGGGCCGCACGGCATCGGGTAGATTGGCCACGACCCGGCCGCCCGACGGCGGCCGCGAGGGGAGCTTTCCATGGACGAGGCCGATCGCTGGAAGACCGCAGCGGCGCGCGCGGCGCTCGAGCACGTGCGCTCGGGCATGCTCGTCGGGCTCGGCACCGGCAGCACCGCATCGCACGTCGTGCGCGACCTGGGCCGCCGGCTCGCCGCCGGCGAGTTGCGTGACGTGCGCGGGGTGGCCACCTCGGTGGCGACCGAGCGGCTCGCCCGCGAGGCCAAGATCCCGTTGGTCGAGCTCCCGGCCTCCGGCGTCGACCTGACGATCGACGGGATGGACGAGGTCACCCCCACCCTGGACGCCATCAAGGGGCTGGGCGGGGCGCTGACCCGCGAGAAGGTGGTCGCCGCGAGCTCGGCGCGCCTCGTGCTGATCGGCGACGTCCGCAAGCGCGTGCCATGGCTGGGCGAGACGGCGCCGGTCCCGGTGGAGGTGCTGGCCTTCGGCTGGCGCCGCACCGTCGAGCGCCTCCGCGAGCTGGGGGCGGAACCCGCGCTGCGCCTCCGCGGCGGCGAGCCGTTCGTGACCGACACCGGGCAGTGGGTCGTCGACTGCCACGTGCACCCCCACTTCGACGCCGCCGCCTTCGCGGCCGCGGTCGACGCCGTGCCCGGGGTCATCGCGCACGGGCTCTTCCTGGGGATGGCCGAGCGAGCGCTGCTCGGGGGACCCGACGGGATCGAGGAACTCCTGCGGCCGCCGGTCATCGACGGCGCGCCCGCGTGATCGTCGCGGTCGGCCTCGACCTGGTCGAGCTCGAGCGCGTGCGGGCGGTCTGGCGCGCGCATCCCGAACGCTTCCTCACGCGCTGCTTCACCGGCGAGGAGGTCGCCTTCGCCACCGCGCGCCGCGACCCGGTGCCGGCCCTCGCAGCGCGCTTCGCCGCCAAGGAGGCCTTTCAGAAGACCTGGCCGGTCACGCTCGGCTGGCGCGACGTCGCCGTGGTGCGCACCGAGGGGTCGGCGCCGCACCTGAGCTTCGCCCCGCACGTGGCGGAGCGGCTCGCCCGGGAGGGCTGGCGCGCGCACGTCTCGCTGACGCACGCCCGGGACCACGCGGCGGCCGTGGTGGTGCTCGAGGCCGTCGCGCCCGCGGCCACCCGCGGCTGAGCGTCGCGCTGGGGCGCGCCCCGGCGCACCGCTCGCGCGGGGTGCCTCGCCGCACGGTTCGAGTGGGCGGGCCCCGTCCAGCGCCCCACACGAGCGCGCCCCCGCCGGCGAACGGCGGGGGCGCGCGGACGGGCCTGGGGCCGATCAGAAGCCTTCGGCGACCTCGGCGAGCGCGTCCGCGTCCGCGATCGTGATGCTGCGGTACCCCGAGGCGATCAGCCCTTCGGCGCGCAGCTCGGTGATGATCTTCGAGACCGACTCGCGGGTGCTGGCCGTACCTTCGGCCACGAGCTCGTGCGTCGCGGAGATCGTGGCGCGGCCGGCGGCGTCGCGCTTCGCGAGCGGCGTGTCGGCGAGCGTGAGCAGGTAGCGGGCCACGCGCTGGCGCAGGTCGCCGGTCTGCAGGTGGTACTCGTAATCCATCAGGCGCTGCATCTGGTGCGACAGCGAACGGGTGATGGCCATCAGGTCCTGCTGGTTGATGAGAGCAGGGTCGATCGCCTCGACCTGGGCCGTGGTCAGCGCCTCGGCCACCTCCTCGCGGCGCCCGTCGTCCATCGCCTCTTCGCCGAAGAAGTCGCCGGGCACGAGGTGGCGGACGGTCAGGACGCGCCCCTCGGGGGTCATCCGGGTGATGCGCACCAAGCCGTCGCGCACGCGGAACACCGACTGGGCGGCGTCGCCCGAGTGGTAGAGGGTCTGGCGGCGCTGGAAGGTCAGGGTCTGCACGGAGGCCTCCGGGGCGGTGGTCCCGAGCTCGGTCGTCCGGGTGGCGACCGGGGCGAGGGGGCGAAGGGCTTCGGGGCGGAGGGCGGTCGAGCGGGCGGGGAGGGTCATGCGGCGACCTCCTGGGTCGGAACACGCGGGTTCGAGGGGGTGGCCGGACGGCCGACGGACCGGACGGGG
>JARGGE010000374.1 GCA_029210865.1 Trueperaceae bacterium | reverse complement strand
TCATGTACTCGACCCCGTGGTCCCCGCAGCCCTCCACCACGGCGACGGCGCCCGAGTTCCGCACTGCCAAGCGCTCGCCCGCCTGCCCCGCGGCGAAGAGCCCGCCGCCGGTCGCCCCGTAGAGCGTGGTGTTGCCCAGGATGACGCTCCGGTCGGTCGGCAGCCGGTCGCCCTCGGGGGGACGCACGATCAGCTCGCCACCGCTCATCCCCTTGCCGACGTAGTCCTGCGCCTCGCCGACGAGCGTGAGGCGCATCCCGGCGACCGCGAAGGCGCCGAAGCTCTGGCCCGCCGCCCCACGGAACCGGTAGTCGACGCTCCCCGCGGGGAGCCCCGCGTCGCCGTGGCGGCGGGCGATCGCACCGGCCAACCGCGCGCCCAGCGAGCGGTCGCGGTTCCCCACCGCGTACCCGCGCGCCACCCGCTCGCCCCGCTCCAGCGCCGGTCGCGCGTCGCGCACGAGCTGCTCGTCGAGCGGGTCGTCGCCGGGGCGGTCGTTGCGCACGCTGCCGTCGGGTCCCTCGGCGCCGCGTCGCGGCAGCGTGTTGGTGGGGTCGGGGTCGCGGAGGAGGGCCGAGAGGTCGAGTCGCGCCGGGCGCGGCAGCGCGACCTCGCGCGGCGCGAGCAGGTCGACGCGTCCCACGACCTCGTCGAGCGTGCGCGCGCCCAGGCGCGCGAGGAGCATGCGCACCTGCTGGGCGACGTAGGTCATGAAGCGCACCACGTGCTCGGGCTCGCCGACGTACTTCGCGCGCAGGTCGGGCCGCTGGGTGGCGACCCCCACTGGGCACGTGTTCAGGTGGCACTGGCGGATCATCGCGCAGCCGGCCGCGACCAGCGCGGCGGTGCCGAAGCCGTACGCCTCGGCCCCGAGCAGGGCGGCGACCACCACGTCGCGCCCGGTCTTCATGCCGCCGTCGACGCGCAGGGTGACGCGCTCGCGGAGGCCGTTCGCGACGAGCACCTGCTGGGTCTCGGCGAGCCCGAGCTCCCAGGGCACCCCGACGTGCTTGATGCTCGAGAGCGGCGACGCACCGGTGCCGCCGTCGTTCCCGGAGATCTGGACGTTGTCGGCGTACCCCTTCGCGACCCCGGCCGCGATCGTCCCGACGCCCGACGTCGCCACGAGCTTGACGCCCACGCGCGCCGTCGGGTGGACGCGCTTGAGGTCGTAGATCAGCTGGGCGAGGTCCTCGATCGAGTAGATGTCGTGGTGGGGTGGCGGCGAGATCAGGGTCACGCCGGGCACGCTGCGGCGGATCCGGGCGATCTCGTCGTTCACCTTGTGGCCGGGGATCTGACCCCCTTCCCCCGGCTTGGAGCCCTGGGCCATCTTGATCTCGAGCTCGCGCGCCGAGACCAGGTAGGCGGCCGTCACGCCGAAGCGTCCCGAGGCCACCTGCTTGATCGCGCTGTTGCCCCAGTCGCCCGCCTTCGGGTACCAGCCGCCGTGGCCGAGCTGGGGCTGGTCCTCGCGGTAGGGCTCGAAGCGGGCTTCGTCCTCGCCGCCCTCGCCGGAGTTGCTCTTGGCGCCGAGCCGGTTCATCGCCACGGCCAGCGTCTCGTGCACCTCGCGCGAGACCGAACCGTGGCTCATCGCCTGGGTCGAGAAGCGCCGGACGATCGACGCCACGTCCTCGACCTCGTCGATCGGGACGCTCGGCCCGAGCGGCCGCAGCTCGAGCAGGTCGCGCAGGGTGGTGGGCGGCCGCTCGTCGACCTCCCGGGCGTACGCGTCGTAGGCGTCGTCGTCGCCGGTCCGCACCGCCTTGTGGAGCGCCTTGAAGACGAGCGGGTGCAGCGCGTGGTACTCGCCGGCCTTGCGGAAGCGGTAGATGCCGCGATCGCGCAGCGTCGCGTCCTCGCCGAAGGCTTCGGCGTGCACGCGCAGGACGTCGCCCGCGAACGCCTCGAGGCCAGCGCCGCTCAAGCGGCTGGTGGTCCCGGTGAAGTAGCGCTCGATCACGTCGTGGTCGACCCCGAGCGCCTCAAAGATCTGGGCGCCCCGGTAGCTCGACAGGGCCGAGATGCCCATCTTCGACATGATCTTCAGGAGGCCCTTCTCGAGCGCCCCCACGTAGCGGGCGGCCGCCTCGCCGGGCGCGCACAGCGGCCCCCCCTTCGCGTGGGCGGCGACGTCGCGGGCGCTCGCGAGGGCCAGGAACGGGTGCACCAGCGCGGCGCCGAAGCCGATGAGGCAGGCGACGTGGTGGTCCTCCCGGACCTCCCCCGTGTCGGCGACCAGGGCCGTCCGCGTCCGCCGGCCCGCGCGGAGCAGGCGCTGGTGGACCGCCGACACGGCGAGGAGCATGGAGATCGGCGCGTGCTCGGCGTCCGCGTCGCGGTCGGAGAGCACCAGCAGGCCGTGCCCGGCCTCGACCGCCTCGACGGCGTCGTCGCAGAGCCCCTCGAGCGCCGGGGCGAGCCCCTCGGGACCGGCGGCCACCGGCCAGCGGGCGGCGAGCACCTTGGGCCGGAAGGCGGCGCGGTCGAGCAACCAGGCGAACTGCGCCTCGTCGATGATCGGGCCATCGAAACGCAGCACCGCCGACGAGATCGGCGACTCGTCGAGCAGCGGGCCGCGCGGACCCAGAACGGTCGCCAGCGACATGACGCGGCGCTCGCGGAGCGGGTCGATCGGCGGGTTGGTGACCTGGGCGAAGCGCTGCTTGAAGTAGCGGTAGAGGCTCTGCGGTTGCTCCGAGAGCACGGCCAACGGGGTGTCGTCGCCCATCGAGCCGACCGGGACCTCGCCGGTGGCCACCATCGGTTCGATGATGCGCTCGATGTCCTCGCTGCCGTACCCGTAGAGCTGCTGCGTCCGCAGGAGCGCGCCCGGGGTCGCGTCGGACGGGGTGACCGACGCCCCTCCCGACGGGGCCAGCGGGGGCGCCTGGATGACGTGCCCGTCGACCCACGCCCGGTAGGGAGCGCGGCGCGCGAGGCGGCGCTTGACGTCGCCGTTGCGCAGGAGGTCAACCCGATGAGCCTGGACTCTCCCGACATGCTCGTGGTGCACGGCGGCTCCCCGTTGCACGGCGAGGTACGGGTG
>JARGGE010000373.1 GCA_029210865.1 Trueperaceae bacterium | reverse complement strand
CGGGGCCGACCGGGACCTTGCCCTGCTGCGCCTGGCGGATCTTCCAGATGAGGTAGCGCTTGTCGTGGCTGCCCGTGCCGCGGCCGACGACGTCGAGGTAGCGCGCGCGCAGCTGCTCGACGTCGAGGTCCTGCAGGCGCGCGCCGTCCGGCTCGACGCCCTCGCCCTCGTCGTCCGTGCGCACGTCGTCGGGTGCGGGCGCGTCGGTGGCGACGTCGACAGGCGCAGGCGCCTCGTCGGTCGACGTCGCCGCCTCGGCGGTCACGTCCTCCGCGGGCGTCGCTTCCGCGGCGCGGGCCTCGAGCGCCTCGCCGATGCGCCGCAGGAGGAAGGCCTTGTTCGGGCAGCGCGTCTCCTCGCCGACGAGCTCAGCGAAGCGGGCCTGGAGGTCGGGCAGGCGGAGCGCCCGGAGGTCGTCGAGCTGGGTCTGGATGGTCTCGGTCATGGTCGTCTCCTCGGTGCGAGGCGACGAGCCCCTGCGTCGCGGAGCCCGCCGCCGTGGTGGTTCAGCGGGCCAGGTGCGCGAAGCAGGCGAGGTCGATGGCGCGGGGGTCGCTCGAGACGAAGCTGAAGCGGCCCTCCCTCTCGATCCAGGGCTGGACCTCGACGCGGTCGGCCGCCGTCACGCCGCCGGCGCGCGCGATGTCCTCGTCGTCGGTGAGGTAGGCGCCGTCGGCGTCGGCGTCGTAGTCCGGCGCGGCGGCGCCCTTGATGACCGCGACGACGCGGACCGGGTGGCCCTTCAGGTAGCGGTGCTCGGTGCCGTGGTAGGTGGTCGTGGTGCCGATGGTCTGCATGTCGCCGTCCTCGTGGTCGGGGGGCCCGCGGGCCCCGTGGTCGTGGCGACATACACGCTTCCTTTCGGCACCCCAGCAAGTCGTTCTTCGAGGAGAAAGCGAAGAAAGTTCATACACTTGTGAGTTTCCGAAAGAGCGCGGCCGCCACCCCTCAGGAGGGTCGCGGCCAGGGCCCGGAAGCCGGCGCTCAGCGTCGTCGCGCGGCGTCCCAGGCGTCCTTGCTGCCGTAGCGAAGCTGGCTGCCTTCGACGATGAACACGTCGTTCATGGGCAGCGCGCCCTCGCTTGCGCCCCAGCGATCGCGCTCGCCGTCGAGGGGCTCGTCCTCCGGGTCGCCCTCGGTGAAGTCCTCCCGGACAGCCACCCCGTGGATGGCGACCTCGAAGGGCCAGCTCTGCTGGCTCATCACGTACACGCTGGCCTCCGGGTCCAGCTCCTCCAGGATCTCGATCAGCTCGCGCACCTTCATCGCTCTCTCCTCTGCGTTGGGGGGCCGTGGTTGGCCCGTGGCGACGCCGATACACGCTTCGTTCGGAGGCGATAGCAAGGCGAAGAGCGAGGCCGTTCCGCTTCTTTTTCAGGTGGTTGCGCGACCGGGCGGTGGCAGCCGATCGTGCATCTCCTCGATGGCCTCCTTGAGCGCCACGAGGGCGGCCTCGACCTTCACCATGGCCTCGGTCTGCGTCCGCCCCATCTCGGCCACGCGCTCGTAGAGCTCGCGCAGCGCCGCGTCCTTGCGCTCGTTGATCTTCCAAAAGGCCCACCCGAGGATGGCCACGAGCCCGTAGGGGCCGGTGGCCTGAAGCCACGCCGCGATACCGCTGAACTCATCCATGTCTCTCGTCCTCACGCGCTGGGATCGGACCGCGTGAGGTCCGAGACGTCGAGGGTGCTGCGGGCGCCCGTCGCCCGGCGGACGGCCTCCTCGTAGGCGGCGCAGGGCGGCAGCCCGATCTCGAGCCGGAGCCACGCGTAGAGCACGAGCCACGCGCCGTCGGCGTGGCCGAAGTAGTGGTGGGCGTAGACGCCTGGGCGCCGCTGGTCGCCGCCCTCGACCCGGCCCATCCGCACGCGCCCATCGGCGACGCCGATCCACGCGCGCGGGATGTCGAGACCGAGCGCCTTGGGGCTCGCGAGCCAGCCGATGAGCTTCGCGGTCACCTCGGCCTGCTCGGGCGTCGGGAGCACGTACGCGTCCTTGTGGGCCCACGGCGCGTCGATCGTGCGGCGCCACGGGAGGTCATCGCGGAGCAGGTACGGGTAGTACGGGTTGACGACCTCGACGCCGACGGAGGGGCCGTTGTGGCCGCCCGCGTGCGCCAGCCGAGCGTGCGCCAGGTCGGCGTACTGGAACACGCGGCCGTCGGGCGTGACGATCAGGTGCACGCCGAGCTTGCGACGCTGCAGCACCGCGACGGTGCTCACCGCCGAGCGCGTGACGGACTCGTGGATGATGAGCTCGTCGACCTTGCGGCCGACGCGGCTCTGGCCGACGAAGCCCAGCACGTCGGGGTCGAGGTGGTTCGTGACCTCCAGCCCCGGCGGCGGCGCGAGCTCCTCCCCGGCGACGATGAAGGCGTGGCGGTCGGTGAGGCTCATCGCGGCTGCCCTCCCTCGCCCGGCGCGTCGCCGTCGGTCGGGGCCGCGACGCGCTTGCTCGGCGGCTCCTGGCGCGGGTCGATGGTGTCGGGGACGAAGTACTGGAACGCCATCAGCTCGCCCACGCGGCCGGCGAGCAGCTCGCGCTCGGCCCGCTTGCTGTCCTCGCCGCCGTCCCACACGAGCCGCGCCGACGGGTCGAGGCGCTCGAGCGACGCGGCGACGTAGGTCGCGGCCTCGGGCATCGCGACCAGGGCGCGTTGGACCGAGACGGGCAGCTCGCCGACGCGAGCGCACAGCGCCTCGAGCAGCTTCGGCCGCTTGCGGCTCGTGTCGAGGAAGAGGAAGAGCGGGCGCCGGTCGCCCTCGGCGATCAGCTGGTCGAGCACGGCGAGCCGCTCCGTGTCGGTCGCGAACGCCTCGACGAAGCGCTTGGTGATCGCGCCCCAGCACGGCACGGGGCCGTCGGGGTCGCCCTCGCGGATGAAGTCGGCGTAGGCCTTCGCCTTGCCGAGCTCGAGCGCGCCGATGCGGGTCGACAGCGACTCGCGCGGCACGCGGATGCGGGTCTTCAGGTCCTTCCTCATGTGCCCACCCGGTACGCGGCGACGTTGATGTAGAGCTCGGACGACGACAGGTTCTGGACCGTGATCTGGTAG
>JARGGE010000372.1 GCA_029210865.1 Trueperaceae bacterium | reverse complement strand
CGACCGGGGCCGCCGCGACGGGCGCGACGGCCGCCGCCGGCACGCCGCGCGCCGCGGCCGCGCGCACCGCCGCGACCACGTGGAGCGACCAGCGCTCGACCAGCTCGTCGCTGGCCGCCTCGACCATCACCCGCACCAGCGCCTCGGTGCCCGAGGGGCGCACGTTCACGCGGCCGTCGTCGCCGAGCGCACCGGTGGCCTCGGCGATCGCCGCCGCCACCGCGTCGTCGTCGGCGAGGCCGCGTTTGACCGCCGCGGGCACGGGGACGTTGGCGAGCGTCTGCGGGTAGCAAGGGATGCGCTCGACCCACTCCTCGAGCGCGACGCCCGACGCGCGGCACGCCGCGAGCGTCTGCAGCGCGGTGAGGATGCCGTCGCCCGTGGGCGCCTTGTCGAGGAACAGGACGTGGCCCGACTGCTCGCCGCCCAACCGCCAGCCCTCGTTCAGCAGCTTCTCGTGGACGTAGCGGTCGCCCACCTGCACCCGGTGGAGCGTCACCCCGTGCTCGGCCAGGTAGCGCTCGGCGCCCAGGTTCGACATCTGCGTCGCCACCACGTGCTTCTCGCCGCGCACCAGTGCGTTGATCACCAGCACGTGGTCGCCGGTGACCAGGCGCCCGTGGCGGTCGACCAGGAGCGCCCGGTCGGCGTCGCCGTCGAAGGTGACGCCCACGTCGAAGCCGCCCTGCTGGACGCGCTGGCGCAGCGCCTCGGGGTGGGTGCTGCCGCAGCTGGCGTTGATGTTGAGGCCGTCGGGCTTGTCGTGCCCGACCTCGAGCCGCGCGCCGATCTGCTTGAAGACCCGCGGCGCGATCTGGTAGGCGGCGCCGTTCGCGCAGTCCAGCGCTACCCGCAGGCCGTCGAGGTAGGGCGCGTGGCCCAACAGGAAGCGGACGTAGTGACCGTCCTCGGTGCGGTAGCGGCGCACCGCGCCGAGGTCGGCGCCGGAGCGCTCGCGCGGCTCGACGGCTCCCTGGCTCAGGCGCTCCTCGAGCGCGGCCTCCTCGGCGTCGGCGAGCTTGGCGCCGTCGGCGCCGAACACCTTGAGCCCGTTGTCGGCGAACGGGTTGTGCGAGGCGCTGACGACCACGCCGGCCGCGGCGTCGAGCGCGCGCACCAGGTGGCTGACGCCGGGGGTCGGCATGACGCCCAGGTCGATCACGTCGGCGCCCCCGGCGTTGAGGCCGGCGGCGACGGCCGAGGCGAGCATCGGTCCCGAACGGCGGGTGTCGCGACCGACCACGACGACCGGGCGTTCGGTCCCTCGGTCGCGAAGGTGCTCGGCGGTCGCGGTGCCGAGCGAGAGGGCGAACGAGGCCGTCATGGGGGCGACGCCGGCGATCCCGCGGACGCCGTCGGTCCCGAACAAGTGGCGCGTGGACATGGCCGGTACTGTACCGCGGGCCCCGATCACGGCATCCTCATCCGTGGTCGTGACCGGCGGCCGGCGTCGCGGCGGCGGAGGGGGACCCGGTGCTACCCTGCGGCATGCTGCAGACGTCGCTCAAGCCGGTCGAGGCGCGCATCTACACGAACGAGTTCCGGGTCTACGGCGTGGTCTACATGCGCCCCGGCACCGGCACCGCCTGGATGCTCAACACCGAGCAGCGGCCCCACGTGCCCGTGACGCGCGTCTCGATGTTCCGCCCCGGCATCGCCCATCCGCCCGACAGCGGTCAGCTCGCGTACGAGTCGCACTTCGCCGCGGTGCCCAAGGCCTCGATCGTCTGGATGCAGGGCGGCGCCCCCGACAGCGTGCAGGAGGGCCTGGGCAAGGAGCGCCGCGGCGTCTACCTGGTCTACCCGTCGTTCGTCATCGCCGGGAGCTTCCTGATCCGGCCCGAGCTGCGGCTGTCGGACTACCTCGCCACGGCGATGGGGCCGAAGCCCTTCGCGACGCTCCACGACGCCCGCATCCTGAGCCCACAGGGGCGCGAGCAGCGCTTCGGCGAGCTGCCCGTCGTGCAGCAGCACGACTTCGTCACCGTCAACCTGCACCACGTGGGCGTCGTCTTCGACGAGCGCGGCGGCGACCCGGCCAAGGCCTACGTGGCCGAGGGCTGACCCGAACCGGCCTCCCAGCCGGGGCTCGGCGAGCTGACCGCCAGCGGCGGCGCGCCCGCCCCCAGCCGGTACAGCGCGAGCGCGACCGGGCCGTGGGTCGCGCGCCGCAGCGGCGCGAAGCCGGCGGCGGCCGCCCAGGCGTCGACCTGCTCGGGGGCGGGGAAGCGGGTGCCGCCGCGCTCCAGCAGCGCCTGCCCCGCGCGCGCCACCCCGGCGGCGCGCGCGGCGTACATCGTCCACAGCACGCCGCCCGGGCGCACGACGCGCGCGAGCTCGGCGAAGGCCCGCGGCGGGTCGCCCAGTTCGTTCAGGGTCGCCCCCAGCACCGCGGCATCGAAGGTGTCGGCGACGAAGGGCAGGGCGTGCGCGTCGGCCCGCACCAGCGCGACGTCGAGCCCGGCGCGCGCCGCGCGGCGGCCCGCCTCGCGCAGGAAGGCGCGCGAGGCGTCCAGCGCGACCATGTCGGCGCCGTCGGCGGCGAGCGTGCGCGCGTACAGGCCGGCGCTGCAGCCCACGTCGAGGACGCGGACGCCCGCCAGAGGGCGCGGGTCGGCGGGCGCGCCGACGGCGCCCGCGACCCAGGCGCGCAGGGTGCGCAGCTCGTGGGCGGTGGACGTGGCGCCGCGCGTGAGCAGGCCGAGCGAGCGGTGGCGCCACAGCGGTTCGTACGCTCGGGCGGTGAGCGCCGAGTCGTTCACCCATCCGGCCGGGCCGCGGGGCGGCAGCTCGCCCGCGCGCCCCGGGTGCGCCTCGACGATGCCGTCGCGGACGGGGTAGGCGCGGTCGAGCACGTCGGCCAACCGCGGCCGATCGGCGTCAGAGGTTCCAGCCACCGGCGACCTCCAGGTGCACGCCGGTGACGTACCGCGCCTCGGGGGTGAGCAGGTAGCGCACCGCCCCGACCAGCTCGTCGAGCGTCCCGGTCCGTCCCATCGGCAACTCCTCGAGCGGCTTGGTGACGCTGTTCTCCAGCACCCCCGGGCTCACGACGTTGGCGGTGATCCCGTGCGCCGCCTCGC
>JARGGE010000371.1 GCA_029210865.1 Trueperaceae bacterium | reverse complement strand
ACCCTCGCGCTGGACGAGCGCGATGGGGACGTCGCCGGCAGCTGCCCGCAGCGTCGCTTCCGGGAGGCTCGAGCCGATGAGCACCATCCCGTCGACGCGCCGGGCGCGCAGCACCTCGACGATCCGGCGCTCGGCGTCGGGCTCGCGGTGGTCGGTGACCACCATGGCGTGCATGCCGCGCGCCTCGAGCTCGTCCTCGATGCCGCGGGCCATCTGCGCGTAGAGCGGCCCGATCAGGTCCGGCAGGATGACGCCGAGCAGGCCGGTGCGGCCCGTCACCAGGCCGCGGGCGACGTCGTTGCGCCGGTACCCGAGCCGCGCCACCGCGCGTTCGATCCGGTCCCGCGCCGCCGGGCTCACGACCCCGCCGTTCAGGGCGCGGGAGACCGTCGCGATCGAGGCTCCGGCCTCGCGGGCAACGTCGTGGATCGTGGGGTTGCGCGGCGGCATGGCGTCGAAGTCCCTCCGGCGGCCGCATGGGGCAGCACGCTGTAAACGTTTCCAACTTGCGTACGTCGAGTATGCAGGCTCGGGAGCCGCGCCGTCAACCGACCGGGCGACGCGCTCCGATGCGCCGAGCGGCCGCGTTAGCTTCGGGGGCCGTCCTGCTCGGGGTCGGCGCCCGGCGCCACCACCACGAGCGCGCCCGCGTGGGCGGTCACGACCACCGCGCCGTGCGCCTCGTTCGAGACGCCCCGGCCGTGCGCGCGCGCCAGCGTCGCGCGCTCGAGCGGGTAGCGCGCGCCAGCGAGGGACACCACCGCGGTCTCGTCCAGCGCTACGAGGCTGAAGCGGGCGCCGGCGGCGAGCGGCAGCCGGCGCGCCTCGCCCGGCCGCAGCGGCCACACCGAGCGCACGCCGTCGGCGACGTCGACGTCAGCGCCGGCGGTCCGCCGCGCCTGCGCGATCGCCACCGTGGCGAGCGTCTGGTCGAGCCGGCCGCTCAAGCCGCCCACGATCAACACCTCGGTCGCGCCGCGTGCCGCCGCGGCGTCGAGCGCCAGCTCCAGGTCGAGCGCGTCCTTGTCCGTCGGGTGCGTCTCGGTCGCGAGTGCGGGGTAGCGCCCGCGGGTGGCCGCGTCCACGGAGTCGAGGTCGCCCACGAGCAGGTTCGGCGCGAGCTCGAGCGCGGCCGCGTGCCGCAGGCCCCCGTCCGCGGCGACGACCAGCGCGGACCCGGCCACGCGGGCGCGCAGTGCGGGCGTCGCGGCCACCGCACCGCCCACGAGGACGACCGCCTTCACGCGCGACCCTCCCGGCCGTCGCGCCAGATCGTCCAGGCGTCGGGTGGCGCGGCGAGGTGTCCCTCCTGGCCAGGGGCCGGCGGGCGACCTTCGTGGAGCTCGCGCGGCATCGCCGACCACGCGACCGCGACGCCCCACGCCGGCACGTCGAGGGTGAGCCGCCAGCCCTCCCGGCGGCGCGTCGCCACCCGAACCCGGGCCGGAATCGAGCCGCCGGCCGGCTCCTGGGTCCAGCGCACCCGGCCCTCGTGGAGGAGCGCCGCGGCGGGCGCACCCGGCAGGCGCGCCGCCTCCGCGCCCGTCCAGACGTTCGCGTGCCCGAGGAAGCGCGCGGTCCAGGGGTCGGCGGGGGCGTCGATCAGCGCCGCCGGGGCCGATACCTGCACGAGCCGCCCCGCTCGCAGCACCGCCACCCGATCGCCCACCTCGAGGGCCTCGTCGAGGTCGTGGGTGACGAAGAGCGCGGCGGTGCCGTCGGCGCGGAGCAGCTCGGCGACCTCGCGCGACAGGCGGGCGCGGAGGCCGGGATCGAGGCTGGCGAACGGCTCGTCGAGCAGCACCAGCGCCGGCTCCGGCGCGAGCGCGCGGGCGAGCGCGATCCGCTGCCGCTCCCCGCCCGACAGCGCGTCGACCCGCTCGCCCATCCGCGCGGCCAGCCCGATGCGCTCGAGCCAGGCGCGGACGCGCGCGCGGCGCTCCGCCGCGGGCACGCGCGCCTCCACCAGGCCGAAGGCGACGTTGCCCTCGACGTCGAGGTGGGGGAAGAGCGCGTGGTCCTGGAACACGACCCCGACCCCTCGGCGGTGGGTGGGGAGCGATCGCAGGTCGGCGCCGTTCGCCCGGACGCCCCCGGACGTGGGGGCGAGGCCCGCGACCGCGCGCAGCAGGCTGGTCTTGCCGCAGCCCGAGGGGCCCACGAGCGCCACGACCTCGCCGGGCGCGAGCGTCAGGTCGATGCCCTCGAGCGCCTGGACGGCGCCGTAGCGCACGCCGACGTCGCGGAGTTCGAGGGCGTTCATCGTCGCGGGCATGGGCTGCGAGCGTACCGTGGCCGCGCCCCCGGCACGCGCCTCGCCCGAGCCGGCGCGGCCGTTCAGAACGGGTCCGGTCCGCGTCGGCGGCCGAGGGCGTCGACCCCCCCGACCACCACGGCGATCAGGACCGCGAGGACCAGCGCGAGCAGCAGCGCCTCGGCGTACGACGCGGCGCCGGGCCGACCCAGCCGCTCGGCGATCGCGACGGGCAGCGTCGTGGTCTCGGGGCGGCGCAGCAGCAGCGCCGCCCCGAACTCGCCGAGCGAGGTCGCGGCGGCGTAGGCGGCCGCCGTCGCCCATGCCGCCCGCGTGAGCGACAGGTCGAGCCGCCACAGCGCCCGCGCCGGCGAGGCGCCGAGCGTCGCCGCCGCCGCCCGCCACCCGTCGGGCACCGACTGCAGCGCGGTGGCCCCCACCCGCGCGACGAGCGGCGTCGCGAGCAGCGCGTGCGCGAGCGGCACGCCCCAGGCGCTCGAGGCCAAGGCGGGCGCGATCAGCAGCAGGCCCAGCCCGAGGGTCACCGCGCTCACCGCCCAGGGCGCCAACCCCGCGGCGTCGAGCCAACCCCAACCGCCGCGCACGACGGCGAGCGCCACCGCCCCGCCGAGCACGAGCGCGAGCAGCGTCGCGAGCCCGGCGAAGCGCAGCGAGTTCGCCAACGCGGTGGGCGCGTCGGTCAGGCCGATCCGCGCGGACGGTTCGAGGAGCGCCGACCAGGCGGCGGCCAGCGAGGCGCCGCCCGGCGGGTCCAGGGCCAGCGCCACGAGCGCGGCCAACGGGGCGGCCACCAGCAGGCCCGCGGGCGCGACGGCCAAGAGCGCCCA
>JARGGE010000370.1 GCA_029210865.1 Trueperaceae bacterium | reverse complement strand
GAGCGCGCCGGCAGGGAGACGAGCGCGAAGCCAGGCGGCGGCCTCGCAACCGAACGGCTCGCGGCCCAGCGTGGGGTGCAGCGTCTCGGGGGCGTCGACTCCGATCAGGCGCACGATCCGCGGCCCGACGTTCGACTCGACGACGAAGGTATCGCCGTCCACCACCGTCGCGACGGGGACCGGCCCGTAGAGCGCGCCGAGCGGCATGGGCTGGGCGAGCGCGAGGGTGGTGAGGAGGAGCGCAGCGAGGCCGAGCCAGCGGGGCATCGGGGCAGGGTATCAGGGTGGATCGGCGAACCCGGACCGAGCAGGCGCGCTCGCCTGAGACGCTCGTTCTGCTCAGGCCGATCCGAGCCCGCGACGGTCCACCTCCCGCCGATGGCCGACAGATTAGATGCGGCCACGGTCGTGGAGATCTTGGACGAACGCTTCGAAGGAGACGCTCGACTCTGCCACGCGCTGGCCGACGACAGCCAGGTCGACGGCGTCCTCGGCGAGGGCCATCCGCACGGCTTCGTTGACCATCTCCGACATCGATCGGTTCGTCGCCGCCGCCTTGAGCCGCAACGCTCGATGCACCTCGGCGTCCAAGTAGATCGTCGCGCGCTTCGACTCGTCCATGCCGCCATCATGACGTCGTGACGTCGGAACACCAAGGCGCCCGGCCTCATCGGCGTGCGCGAAGCGTTGTCGGCCGGGCGACGACGAAGCGCGTACCGGCCCTCACACCACCCGCCACCGCGGCACCGCCAGGACGTCGGGCGCGAACCACTCCGTGTGCGGGCCGGTGTGCAACAGCAGCCCGGACCGAGCGACCTCGCCGTACTCCACGCGAGAGGAGCGCAACGCCCTCGCGTCCCCCAACGGAGGCCTCTCCGTGCTCTTGATCTCGATCGGCAAGAGCCGTCCGGCGACCTCGACGACCAGGTCAACCTCCTCACCCGTCGCCGCGCGGGATGGCGAGCCCGAACCCGCGTGCGCTTGCCGTTCTGCCTCGCCCCGGTGAGGACGACCGCCGGCATCGTGCGGAGGCGCCCGTCGAGGCCGCGGCCGACGATGCGAGGAAGCGATCGTTCATCCACGTCGTGAATGATCATCATTCGTGGCGTGGATGACGTGCGGAAACGACGCGCCGAGCGACGTGGGGAACCAGGGCGGGAGCACCGACGGACGGTACCCGTCGTCGCCAGCGCTCGAGCACACCGAGGAAGGTGTCGACATCGACACCGGCCTGCCGCACGATCGCTCGGACCGTGCCCTCGGGCACGTCACCGGGATGGCGCGGGACCGTCGTCCGCGCCCTCGTACTCGGGTTCCACCAGATCTCGTGGCTACCGCGAGCGGATCGGTCGAACACGAAACCGAGCCTCCGCGAATGGGCCACGACGTCGTGGTACGTCAGCCCGGCGAGCCTGCCCACGGCGACGCCACCGGAACCTCGACCTCGAAGTCGGACCCGAGCACACGCAACCCGCTCGGAGCGAGATCGCCGTGCTCGCGGTACGAGTCCAAGAGCCGCCGGGCGACGTCGGCGGCGATCTCCAACGCCTCCTCCACGGTGCGGCCCTGCGCCACGAGACCGGGGAGGTCCGTCGAGGTCGCTAGGTACGGACCGTCCTCGACCTGCTCGACCTGCATGCGGACCGCGAACGTCTGCTCCATGCAGGAGTGTACGCGCAATGCGCTGCATCCAGAGTGCACGGCTGGGCCGCTGCCTACCACGGACGGTCGCCTCTGCAGAGCGACCCCCGACGGGCGCCGATCGACGTCGTATCGTGCGAAGCCATGACGGCCGCCGGCGACCTCCCCAACGCCGCACCGGAACGCTTCGACGTCTTCGCGCACCTGACCACCGAGGGCGCCCCCACGTACCGCCGCATCCTGGCCGCCTTCGTCACGGCCAAGGAGCGCTTCCACGTGCATCTGCGGCCCGAGGACGTCGCCGCGAGCATGGACCTGGGAGGCGGCGCCCGCATCGAGGTCGACGAGCTCGCCGCCAAGCTCGACAGCCTCGAGCGCTGGGGCAACCTCCGCTCGCACCCCGACACCAGCCGGGTGACGGCCGTCGAGGACTTCTACCGGCGGCGGTTGCTCTACGGCCTCACGCACGAGGGCGAGGCCGCGGAGCGCGCGCTGCGGGCCTTCGACGAGGCGCTCGGCCGGCGCGGCGCCCTGCAGGCGGTGGCGCTCGCCGACATCGAACTCGGCCTGCGCGAGCTGCAGCAGCTGGCGGCGGCCGCAGAGCCCGACCTCGGCAAGCTGCGCCAGACGCTGAACGCCCTCACGGGCCGCTTCACCGACCTGGCCGAGAACGCCAGCGCCTTCATGGCGTCGCTGCAGCGCAGCATCGACCTGGAGGGCACGAGCGAGGACGCCTTCATCGCCTACAAGGACAAGCTCATCGACTACCTCGAGCGCTTCATCCAGGACCTGGTCACCATCGGGGCCTCGATCGCGGGCCTCATCCGCGACGCCGACACCGACCGGATCGCCGGGCTGCTCGACCGGATCGCCGCGGACGAGGCCGCCGACGAGGCGCCCGACCCGGACGACCCCGAGGCGCTGCGGGCGCTCGAGCGCTCGCGGGCGCGCTGGCGCAACCGCTGGACGGGGTTGGTGAGCTGGTTCGTGTCGAGCGGCGGGCACGAGAGCCAGGCGAAGCTCCTCCGGACCCGCGCCCTGGCCGCGATCCCGGCCCTGCTCGACGTGGTCCGCGAGGTGAACGTGCGCCGCGCCGGCCGCTCGGATCGCTCCGCGGACTTCCTGACCCTCGCGCGCTGGTTCGCCGCCGCCCCGAGCGACGGCGACCGACACCGCCTCTGGCACGCGGCCTTCGGGCTCGATCCGGCCCGGCACCTCTCGGTCGACGCCGCCACGCTGCAGCGCTGGACCGACGCGCCGAGGACCACAGGCGCCCCCTGGGCCGACGCCGCGCCGCTCGTCGTCTCGCCGCAGCTGCGCCGCACCGGCACCTACGAGCGCCGCGGCCGGCCGAACCAGGTGCTCGACCGGAGCGGGCTCAAGGCGGAGCTCGCCGCGCGCGCCGCGCGCGAGGCCGAGCAGCTCGCCCGGGCCCGCGAGGCGATCGTCACCGACGGCCCGC
>JARGGE010000036.1 GCA_029210865.1 Trueperaceae bacterium | reverse complement strand
CACCGCCGAAGGGCTCGCGATGGGGCTGAAGGCCGGCCTCGACCTCGCGGTGATGACCGAGGTGCTCGGGCACACGCCGGCGGGGCGCGGCCACCTGACCACGGCCTGGCCCGAGAAGGCCTTGAAGGACGACCCGTCGCCCGCCTTCATGCTCGACCTCGCCACCAAGGACCTGGGCCTCGCCGTCGAGCTCGCGGCCGACCTGAAGGTGCCCCTCGCGGCGGCGGCGGTCAGCCGGCAGCTCTACCAGGTCGCGCAGGCGCAGGGGCATGGCCGCGAGGACTGGACCACGGGGTTGTTCCGGACGCTCAAGGACCTCGGGCAGACCTGAGCGTGTGGCGACGTCGGACCCGGTCGTTCGATCAGCCCGGATCGAGGTCGAGGACCGTGAGCTCGGCCGGGCAGTTGATGCGCAGCGGCAGGCTGGTCACCCCCAGGCCGCGCGACACGTAGCCGCGCGCCGGACCCTCGACCCACCCCGCCAGGAACCGGTTGCCGTACTGCGAGGAGGTGTACAGCGCCCCGACGCCCGGAAGCACCACCTGACCGCCGTGGGTGTGCCCGGAGAGCGTCAAGCCGACGTCGACCGGGACCTCCGGGAGCGCGTCGGGGTTGTGCGAGAGCAGCAGCGTGGCGCCCGTCGCGGGGCGGTCCCGTAGCGCGCCGCTCAGGTCGGGTCGACCGTTGCGGAAGTCGTCGAGGCCGGCGACGTGCAGGTCGTCGCGCACCCCGACGCCGCGGTTCACGAGGACCTCGATGCCCGCGCCCTGAAGCAGGCCCACGTAGGGTCGAACCCCGCCGAAGCGAGCGTGGTCGTGGTTGCCGGGCACCGCCCACACGCCCAGGGGCGCGCGCAGCCGGGCGAGCTCCGCGAAGAGCTCCTCGTCGGCGTCGGCGCCCGGCGTCTGGTCGACCAGGTCGCCGCCCAGGAGGACCAGGTCGGGCGCCTCGCGCAGCGCGGCGTCGACCCAGGCCCGCCCCGACGCCGTGCGGACGAACTCGCCGTGGTGCAGGTCGGTCAGCCAGGCGATCCGTAGCGGTGCCCGCAACCCCGCGAGCACGGCGCGTTGGTGGACCACGTCGAAGGGGTAGGTGCCCGTCGCCTGGGCGACGGACGACCCCACCGCGGCCGACGCGGCGACCGTAGCCGCGTACGTGAGGAAGCGCCTGCGGTCCATGACCGCCGAGTGTAGCCGGGAACCGTGAGAGCGACCGGTCGACGGCTGCACCCGGCGTCGCGCCGGAGGGTGCCCGGCTAGCGCGCCACCGACCGTGCCTCGATGGCGGCGGCGCCCAGCCGTTCCAGCAGCGCGTCGCCCTTGGGCGGGTGGCCGAGCCCCGCTCGGGCGTCGCGGAAGTGGCGCTCGAGCGGCAGCCGACGATCGAGCCCGGCGCCGCCGGCCACGCGCAGGGCGCCCTCGGTGACGCGCAGCGCCGCCTCGACCGCGACGTGCTTGGCGAGCGTCAGCGGCAGCACGTCGCGCCGCTCGTCCCAGGCGCGCGCCGCCTTCGAGAGTTGGGCTTCGGCCGGCGCCAGGGCCGCGTCGAGCTCGCCGATCTGGCGCCGGACCGCCGGCAGGGTCGCGATCGGGGCGCCGAGGCCGCTGGGCACCCGGTCGAGCGCGAAGTCGATCACCGCGTCGCGCGCGGCGCGGGCGGTGCCGAGGTACGTGGCGGCGACGAGCGCCGTGAACCACGCGTTGGGTCGTTCGTGGGGCGCCGTCGGTTGGAGCGAGAGGACCTGGTCGGCGTCGACCCGGACCCTCGTGAAGCTGACGTCGTGGCTCTCGGAGCCGCGCAGGCTGAGGCCGTCGCCCCAGGTCGCGAGCCACGCGACGCCCGGCGCGTGGTTCGCGACGGCGACGGTGACCGGACCCTCGGGCCCTTGGGCGAGGACGAACAGGTGGGTCAGGTGGCGACCCCCGGTCGCCCACGTCTTGCGACCGTCGAGCACGTAGTGGTCACCGGCGCGGGTCAGGGCCGTGCGCGGCGTCCCGCCGCCCGACGGGCTCCCGAGCTCGGCCTCGCTGGCGACGACGTTGACGAGCGCGCCGCCGGCGACGAGGGCGAAGACCCGTTCGCGTTCGTGCGCCCACGCCGCGCTGTCGCGGGCGGTGCCGACCACCATGGCGGTCATGGCCGCCACGAGCGCCGTGGCGGCGCTCCCCGCGGCCACGATTTGGTGGGCCGCCACCTGGGTCTCGAGCGTGACCTCCGCCCCGCCGTGCGCGCGCGGCAAGGCGAGCCTCAGGTAGTCGCTCGCGCGCAGGTGGTCGACGTCGGTGGCGGGCATCGCGCCTCGGGCGTCGGCGTCCGCGGCCGTCGGGGCGAGGGCGGCGGCGAGGTCCCGGGCGAGGTCGAGGGGGGCGCGCTCCATGGCCCCACAGGGTACGCGGTCGCGCCGGTGCGCGCCCTTCAGCCTTGGGCGAACGGGTCCTCCACCCACGGGAACTTGTGCAGGTCGGCACGCTCGAGCGGGATCGTCTCCATGAGCGGCGCCACCGCGCCCGGCGCCGCCATGTAGATCACCTCGGCCGCCACCGGCGCGAACGCGGCGTAGAAGTGCTGGATCGACTTGACCACCACCACGCGCTTGGCCGACAGGTCGATGCCGAAAGCCGTGAAGACCTCGACGCCCAGCACCTGGCCGCGGCGGGTGGTGACGATGACGTCGACGTCCCCACCCTGCCTCGGAGCGCCAGCGAGGCCGTGCACGCGCAGGTGCACGCAGTCGCCCGCCGGACTGGCCAGCGAGCCGTCGACCTGCGGCCACATCTGCACCAGGTCGTCGCGGGTGCCGGCGACGGTGACGTCGAGGTCGAGCGGGTCGCCCGAGGTGGGCCCCATCTTGCCGCCCAGGCGGACGGCGAGCCGCGCGCCCACGCCGGCCGATTTGGCCAGGTGCACCACGATGGGGTCCCACATCATCGCCAGCGCCGTGTCCGGGACGCCGCGCTCGAGCAGCCGCCGGAGCACGAAGGTGCTGTCGCTGGGCGCGCCGCCGCCGGCGTTGTCGGCCTGGTCGGCGACGACCACCGGGCCGCGCGGCGCCGCCAGGGCGCGGTCGAGCGCGGCGTCGAGCGGCAGCGGCTTCACCACCACCTCGTGGCGCAGCGCGAAGAAGCGCCGGCCCCAGGCCTCGGCCACGCGCGCGGCGTGGGCCCGGGCGTCGCCGGGCACCTGCTTGGCGTCGACGACGGCGAGCATGCGCGCGCCCGAGTCGGGCACGTCGCCCCACGGGAAGCCGTGGCCGAGGGAGAGCGAGAGCAAACCCTCCGCACCCTCGGCCGCCATCATCGCGTCCACGAAGCTGCGCATCGGCTCGGGGTTGGTGGGCACGATGCCCATGAAGCGGCAGTCGAACCACCCCATCACCGGTGCGGTGCGGCCCAGGTGCGCGTCGCGGATCAGGTCGTAGAGGTCCTCGGCGCGCGCCGCCATGTCGGTGTGCGGGTACTCCTTGTAGATCACCAGCGCGTCGCAATGGTCGAGCATGCGCGGCGTCAAGTGGCAGTGCAGGTCGATGTGGACGCCGATCGTCACGGCGGGGCCCACGATGGCGCGCACCTTCTCGATCAGGTCGCCCTCGGCGTCGTCGACGATGCTTGCAGCATCGACGCCGTCCGCGACCATCGCCCCGTGCAGCGGCAGGAAGACCGCGTCCACCGGCATCGCGGCGCGCAGCTGGCCGAGCAACTCGTCGCGGAGGCCCTCGTAGGCGGCGCGCACGGTGGGTCCCGCCGGCATGGCGAAGGCGTAGAGGCCGAAGACGGCCTCGTCGCCCGCGGCGGCGGCCTTGCGCCGGAAGCCGTCGAGGCTGCTGTCGGGGACGATGTCCTCGGGACGGTCGACCCGCTCCCACTCGCTGGTGCCGGTGGGGATGGGGCTGAAGGTGTTGGTCTCGGTGACGATGCCTGCCACGAAACTACGCATACTGATCCCCCGTCGGTCCTCGTGAGGCCACGAAACTACGCATCTTGATCCCCCGTCGATTCACGTGAGGCCACGAAGCTGCGCACGATGGGTCACCTCCCCGCCTTCTGGTGCGGGTCGAGCGCGTCGCGCAGCCCGTCGCCGATGAAGTTGAAGGCCAGCACGGTGATCACGATCATCAGCCCGGGGAACACCGCGATGTGCGGGTAGCGCAGGATGAAGGCGCGACCGTCCGAGAGGATGCCGCCCCAGGTGGCGGTGGGGGGCCGCACGCCCAGGCCCAGGAACGAGAGCGCGGACTCGAGGATGATGATCGATCCGACCTGCAAGCTGGCGAGCACGATCACCGAGGTGAGCACGTTGGGCACCACGTGGCGCCAGATGATGCGGCCGTCGAAGGCGCCGAGCGCGCGGGCGGCGGTCACGTAATCGCGCTCGCGCAGGCTCATGACCTCGGCGCGCACCACGCGGGCGTAGCGCGCCCACACCGTCCCGCCGATCACCAGCACCGTGGTGGTGAGGCTGGGACCGATGACGGCGGCGAGCACGATCAACAAGGCGATCAGCGGGAAGGCCATCAGCGCGTCGGTGATCAGCGAGAGCACCTCGTCGATCCAGCCGCCGAAGTACCCGGCGACCGCGCCGATGACCACGCCGATCAAGACCGAGATGAGCGTCGAGAGCAGCCCGACGGTCAGTGCGATGCGGGTGCCGTAGATGACGCGGCTCAGGAGGTCGCGGCTCAGGTGGTCGAAGCCCATCGGGTGCTCGAGCGAGGGGCCCACGCCGCGCATGCCGCGGAAGATGTCGTCGTTCGGGTGGTGCGGGGCGATCCACGGGGCGAAGACGGCGAGCACCACCAGCAGCAGCACCACCACGGTGCCGGCGACCGCCATGCGGTTGGCGAGGAAGCGGCGCAGCGTCTTGTTCGCGCGGGCGGGGGCGGCGTCGGTGGGCGGCGCCGCGAGGATGGGGTCGTTCGGGGGTAGCGTCACGGGGGCCTCACGAGATCCGGATGCGCGGGTCGACCAGCGCGTAGAGGAAGTCGGTGATCAGGTTGACGAACACCACCAGCACGGCGAAGACGACCACCAGCGACTGCACCACCTGGTAGTCGAGGCGCAGCACCGAGTCGACGAACAGCCGGCCGATGCCGGGGAGCGCGAAGACCGTCTCGACGATGATCGTGCCCGAGAGGATGAAGGCGACCCGGAAGCCGATGACCGTGACCACCGGCAGCAGCGCGTTCGCGACCACGTGCCGGTAGAGCACGCGCCGCTCCGAGAGCCCCTTGCTGCGCGCGGTGCGCACGAAGTCCTGCGGCAGCAGCTCGAGCACGGCGCCGCGGGTGATGCGCATCAGCACGGCCATCTCCTCGGTCGCCATCACCACCACCGGCAGGATGAAGCCCTGCCAACTTCGCAAGCCGAAGGGCGGCAGCCAGCGCAGCTGCAGCGCGAACACGACGATGAGCATGAGCGCCAGCCAGAAGTTGGGGGTGGCGATGCCGAGCGCCGAGACGATGTTCGTCGTGTAGTCCACCCACGTGTTGCGCCGCACCGCGGCCGCGATGCCCATGGGCAGCGCCACCAGGATCGCCAGCCCGAGCGCGTAGACGTTGAGCAGCGCCGTCACCGGGATCGCCTCGAAGATCATGTCGCGCACCGGGACGCCGGCGCGGATGAGCGACTCGCCGAAGTCGCCGCGCAGCAGGTTGGCGGCCCAGACCAGGTACTGCTCGGGCAGCGGACGGTCGAGCCCCCACTTGGCGCGGATGGCGGCGATCTGCTCGTCGGTGATGGGGATCTGCCCGTCGCCGAGCAGCAGGTAGACGGGGTCGCCGGGCATCAGGCGCATGACGATGAAGGTCAGCACGCTGATGAGCACGACCACGAAGAGCCCTTTGAGGATACGGAAGGTCAGATAACTGGGCATGGCTCAGGTCCCGGAGGTACCGCGGCCGCCGCGACGCCGGCGGTGCGCCCGCGGTGGCGCGCGCCGATGCGCGGCGGCGCCGGGCGCCCGAAGGCCCCCAGCGCCGCGGCTCCTTCGCGGGCGGGCGCCCGTGGACGCCCGCCCGCGCGTCGGGATCAACCCTTCGAGTACTCGTTCCCGCGGTAGAAGAGCGGCGTGCTGGAGGTGATGACCTCGGGCAGCCCCTTCATGCGGTTCGAGAAGACGAGCACGCCCTGGTTGAAGTGGAGCAGGAGGGCGGGCACCTCCTCGGCGAAGAGCTCCTGGGTGCGCGCGTAGATCGGCATGCGCGCGGCCGGGTCGACGACGTTCAGGCCCTCCTGGATCAGGCGGTCCATCTCTTCGTTCGCGAAGCCCGTGAAGTTGTCGCCGCCGTTCGAGAGCAGCGTGCTGGTGGGGCTGGGGTCGGTGGTCGAGCCCATGGTCCAGTTGAACAGGGACGCCTCGAGGGTGCCTTGGCGCAGGCCCTCGAGGATCGAGGCGACCGGCGCCTCGGCGAGCTGCATCTCGACGCCCACCTCGCGCAGGAAGATCTGGGCGAGCTCCGCCATCGGGCGCCGGGTCTGGTCGCCGCTGATGGTGGTGCAGGTGAAGGAGAGGCGCATCCCGTCCTTCACGCGGATGCCGTCGCTGCCGACCGTCCAGCCGGCCTCGTCGAGCAGCGACTTGGCGCGTTCGGGGTCGTACGGGTACAGCGGCACGTTCGGGTTGTAGAAGGGGTTGTGCGGCGCGAGGTGCGACGTGGCGACCGTGCCGAAGCCGGACTCCAGGTCGTCGACGATCCGCTGGCGGTCGAGCGCGAACATCATCGCCTGGCGCACGCGCTTGTCGGACAGCTGGGGCAGGCGCGTGTTCAGCGGGATGTGGCGCGGCGAGTTCCAGTTGGTGGCGACCACGCGGAAGTCGGGGTCGTCCATGAAGTCGATGTTGTCCTCGGTCGAGAGCGGCCAGACGGTGCCGTCGGCGTCGCCGGTCAGGAGCGCGATCGTGCGCACCGACGGCTCGGGGACGACGTCGAGGCGCAGCGTGTCGACCAGCGGCGCGCCGCGGAAGTGGCCGGGGAAGGCGGCGAGCACGGTCGATTCGGCCGGGCGCCACGACGCGACCGTGAAGGCGCCGGTGCCGATCGGGGCGGTGCGGAAGCCGTCGTCGCCGACGCTCGCGTGGTACGCGGCGGGCACGATCGGTACCTCGCCGGCGACGCGCAGGAAGGCGGCGTTCACGCTGTCCATGTGCACGCGCGCGGTGTAGCGGTCGACCACCTCGACCTCGCGCATGCCGATGAAGCGGCTGGCGACGGTGTTGCCGGGCTGCGCGTAGAACTCGTAGGTGTACTTGACGTCGTCGGCGGTGAACTCGCTGCCGTCGTGGAAGCGCACGTCCTGGTGCAGGTGGAAGGTGTACGTCAGACCATCGGCGGCGACCTCGACCTCGCGGGCGAGGACCATCTCGGTCTCGGTGACGTGGTTGACGTGTACGAGCGGGTTCAGGACGTTGAAGATGACGGCCGCGTGGACGTCGGCGCCGATGTCGTTCGGCCCCAGGCCGGCCACCTCCTGGTGGCCCATCCAGACGATCTCGCCCCCGCTGGCGCCCTGCGCCCAGGCGAGGCCGTTCACGCCCACGTAGACCCCGGCGGCGGAGTAGACGCTGTACTTGAGGAACTGGCGACGCGAGATCGTTCGGTCGATCAGGTTCGTTCGCTTCCCATCGGACACGGTGCTACCTCCCGACGCGGCGCTGGGCGGCGCGCGCGCATGGTGGATGATAGACCATTCACGCGCGCCACGCACCGTCGACCCGGCAGAAGCCGTCCTAGGCGCGTCTCGTGGCGCTGGAGCCGGTCGACCGCACGCGCCCCTTCGTGAAGGTATGCACGAGCTTCCCGTTCCTGCGCGCTGGTGGTTTAGGGTCGGGTCATGGAGGCACCCACCACCACGGACGTGGCGGGCTGGATCGCGGCGCTCGAGTCCTGGAGCTCCGATCAGCCGTTCCTGGCGACCCTCGTCGCGGCAGGCGTCGTGGCGCTCGTCGCGTGGGTCGCCTACGCCGTCACCCGCCGCTACCTGATCGCCCTGATCGAGCGCGTCACCCGGCGAACCCCCTTCGCCTGGGACGAGGCGCTCCACGAGCGGCACGTCTTTCGTCGCGTGGCGCGCATCGTCCCCATCCTCGTGGTGCAGGCCGGTCTGCGCTTCCTGCCGGCGCTCGACGGCGACCTCGAGAACGGACTCCGACGCGCGCTGGCGGTGGCCGCGATGGCGGTCTTCGCCTCGGGCGTCGGCGCGGCGCTCGGCGCCGTGGGGGACCTCTATCAGCGGACGTCGACGCAGGGCGCCCGCCCCATCAAGGGCTACTTACAGGCGGCCTCGCTCGTCGTCTATGGCTTCGTGGTGGTGGTCGCTGCGGCGACGCTGCTCGGGCGCGACCCGTTGGTGGTCCTGGGCGGGCTGGGCGCCGCTTCCGCGGTGCTCTTGCTCATCTTTCGCGACACCATCCTGAGCCTGGTCGCGGGGATCCAGTTGACCAGCAACGACCTGATCCGCGTGGGCGACTGGATCGAGATGCCGCAGTTCGACGCCGATGGCGACGTGGTCGACGTCGCGCTCAACACCGTGAAGGTGCAGAACTGGGACCGGACCTTCACGGTCATCCCCACCCACCGCTTCCTCGAGCAGAGCTTCACCAACTGGCGGGGGATGCAGGATTCCGGTGGCCGCCGCATCAAGCGCAGCCTCCTGCTCGACCAGCACTCCGTGCGCTTCCTGGAGCCCACGGAGATCGACGATGCGCGCCGCTTCGCGCTGCTGCGCGACTACCTCGATGCGAAGCAACGCGAGCTCGACGCGTGGAACGCCGAACATCCCGAGGCAGGCGAGGAGGCCGTCAACGCCCGGCGGCTCACCAACCTCGGCACCTTCCGGGCCTACGTCGTCGCCTACTTGCGCAGCCGGCCCGACGTTCGGCAAGACATGACCTTCCTGGTTCGGCAGCTCGATCCCACCGCCCACGGCGTGCCGCTCGAGGTCTACGTCTTCGCCGCCACCGTCGAGTGGGGCGAGTACGAGGGCATCCAGTCGGACGTCTTCGACCACCTGCTGGCCATCGTCTCCGAGTTCGGCCTGCGCGTGTTCCAGCAGCCGAGCGGCAGCGACCTGCGGGCGTTGGCCGGGACGCTCGCCGATCGCCGAGAGCCTCCACGGCGGCCGGCGGGCGAGGGGCACGGCGGCCGACCGTAGGGCCGACCGCCGGCACGAAGCGGGGCCCCGACCGCATCCGGTCGGGGCCCCGCGTGGTGCCGTGCGCGAACGCGTCGTGGCCCAGAGGCCGCGACACGCGCTAGCTCAGTTCTCGAGCCAGGTGGTGCGGAAGCCGAGGTAGCTCGTGTTCGGGAAGTGCTCGAAGCCCTCGACGTTCGGTCGCAGCGCCGAGAACTGCGCCGAGTGGAACAGGAAGACGTGCGGCGCGAGCTCGAGGATGCGCTGCTGCGCTTCGAGGTAGATCGCGCGGCGCGCCTCCTGGTCGGCGACCTCGCGGCCCTGCGTGAGCAGCGCGTCGACGGTGGCGTCGCTGAAGCCGCCCAGGTTGCCCGAGTTGCCGGTCAGGAAGACGTTGTAGAGGAAGTCGTCGGGGTCGCTCTGGCCCGACTCGCCCAGGATCGTCGACTCGAAGTCGCCGGCGAGCGCCTTGGGCAGGTAGATGCTCCAGTCCTCGGCGACGATGTTGGCGGTCACGCCGATCGCCGCGAGGTTCGCCTGGATGACCTCGGCCGGGGTGCGCAGGAAGTCGTACGTGCTGGTGACGTAGATGTCGAACTCGAAGCCGTCCGCGAGGCCCGCCTCGGCGAGCAGGGCGCGCGCCTTCTCGAGGTCGCTGCCCAGGTACGGGTTGGCGTCGACGCCGTAGTAGTTGGCGCCTGGCACGGTGGTGCCGGTGGCGACGACGCCGCCGGTGCCGAACAGCGCCAGGTCGACGATCGCCTGCTCGTCGATCGCGTACGCGAGCGCCTGGCGCACGCGGACGTCGTCGAACGGCGGGTGGTTGACGTTCAGGTAGAGGCTGCGGAAGTTGGCCGAGAGGCCGCCCACGACCTCGACGTCGGGGTCGGCGCGCAGGAGGTCGACGTCGGCCGAGGGCACGTACTCGATCCAGTCCGCGTTGCCGGTCTGGATGGCGGTCGTGCGCGCGGTGGGGTCGGGGTAGAAGGTGAAGGTGATGCCGTCGAGGTAGGGCAGCGCGTTGCCGGCGGCGTCGGTGCCCCAGAAGTCGGCGTTGCGCTCGAGCACCATGCGGGTCTGCGGCAGGTACTCGACGAAGCGGAACGGACCGGTGCCGTTGACGACGGCCTGGAGGTCACCGTTCGCCTCGACGGTGGCGCGCGAGACGATGACGTTCAGGCTCGCGGCCAGCTTCGAGAGCAGCGGCGAGAAGGGGCTCGACAGCGTCATGACGACGGTGTGGTCGTCGCTGGCGACGACCGACTCGAGCACCGAGAAGGCGTCGGCGCGCGGGCTCGCCGTGGCCGGGTCCTTGATGCGCTCGATCGAGAACGCCACGTCGTCGGCGGTGAGCGGGGTGCCGTCGTGGAAGGTGACGCCCTGGCGGATGTCGAAGGTCCAGGTGAGGCCGTCCTCGGACGTGGTCCACGACGTGGCCAGGCCCGGGACGATGCGCAGGCTGGAGTCGAACAGGACGAGGGTGTCGTAGACGTTCTCGAGCATGTTGCGGGTCGAGGTGGCGTTGGTGATGTGCGGGTCGAGGCCGACGGGGTCGGCCTGCATGCCGACGCGCAGCACGCCGCCGTAGGTCTGGGCGAAGCCCCAGCCGGCGAGGGCGAACGCGAGGGCAAGGACGAGCAGGGACGTGAAGCGCTTCAAGGTGGCCTCCTGGGGGTGCCGCGGTGCTTGGCGCGCCGCGGTGAGGCGGCCACGCTACCGCGCCTTGACGCGCGGGTCGAGCGCATCGCGAAGGCCATCGCCCAACAGGTTGAAGCCGAGCACCACGACCATGATGGCGAGCCCCGGCGCGACCGTCGCCCACGGCGCCAACGCCAGGAAGCGGCGCCCGTCGGCCACCATCTGGCCCCAACTGGGCGCCGGCGGCTGGGTGCCCAGCCCCAGGAACGACAGCGACGCCTCGGCGAGGATCGCGTAGGCGAGCCGCAGCGTCACCTCGACGATGATCGGGCCGGCGGCGGCGGGCAGGACCGCGAGCAGCACCGTGCGCCAGCCGCGCGCGCCCAGCGCCCGGGAGGCCTCGACGAACAGCTCCTCGCGGATGGTGATGACCGCCGCCCGCGCCACGCGCGCGAACGGGCCCACGTAGACGATGCCGATCGCCAGCACCAGGTTCTCGAAGCCGCCGCCGAAGAACGCCAGCAGCGCGATCGCCAGCAGGATGGCTGGGAACGAGAGCAGCACGTCGGTGATGCGCATGAGGAGCGCGTCGAGCCAGCCGCGGTAGTAGCCGGCCAGCACGCCCATGGTGCCGCCCACGAGCAGCGCGAAGGCGGTCGCGGCCGCGGCCACCGCCAGCGAGATGCGCCCGCCGTAGAGGATGCGCGCGAAGGTGTCGCGGCCGTACTGGTCGGTGCCCAGCCAGTGCTCGACGGTGGGGCCCTGCAGCCGGTCGGCGGGCACGAGCGCGATGGGGTCGTGGCCGACGAGCCACGGCGCGAAGGTGGCCCCCAGCACCGCGAGCAGCACGATCGCCAGGCCCAAGCCGCCGGAGCTTTGGAACAGCAGCACCCGCCAGCCGGCGCCCAGGCGCACGCGCTCGCGGCCGGCCGGCGGCGCGACGCTCGCGGGCCCCGGTGCGGTGCCCTCAGCCATAGCGCACCCGCGGGTCGACCAGCGCGTAGATCAGGTCGACGATCAGGTTGACGACGATGAACGCGGCCGCGATCAGCAGCACCGCCCCCTGCACCACCGGGTAGTCGCGCAGGTTGATCCCCTCGAGCGCGAAGCGGCCCACCCCGGGCAGGCTGAACACTTGCTCGATGATGACCGCGCCGCCGAGCAGCGCGCCGAACTGCAGCCCCACCACCGTGACCACCGGGATGAGCGCGTTGCGCAGCGCGTGCCGCAGCACCACGGTGGCGGGCGCGACGCCCTTCGCCTTGGCGGTGCGCACGTAGTCGCGCCCCAGCACCTCGAGTAGCGCGCTGCGCACGATGCGGGTGGTGGCGGCCGCCAGGATCAGCCCCAGCGACAGCGCCGGCAGCAGCATGTGGCGCAGGTTCTGCCAGGGGTCCTCGGTGAACGGGATGTAGCCCGCGGGCGGCAGCCACCCCAGGCGCAGCGAGAACAGCAAGATGAGCAGGATGCCCAGGAAGAAACCGGGGACCGAGAGCCCCAGCAGCGCGAACACCGACGCGGCGTAGTCGGGCCAGCGCCCGCGGTTGAGCGCCGCCGCGATGCCCAAGGGCAGCGCCAGCGCCAGCGCGATCACCAGGCTCAACAGCGTCAGCTCGAGGGTGACCGGGAAGCGCAGCGTCAGGTCGCCGGTGATCGAGCGGCCGGTGCGCAGCGAGCTGCCCAGGTCGCCCTGCAGCGCGGCGCCGAGCCACTGACCGAACTGCACGTGGACGGGGAGGTCGAGGCCGAACATGCGCCGCAGCTCGGCGAGCCGCTCGGGCGTGACCTCGGCCTGCCCCACCAGGTTGGTGACCACGTCGCCGGGGATCGCGCGCATGAGGAGGAACGCCACCAACGCGACCCCGAACAGCGCGGGGAGGGTGAGGAGGAGGCGGCGGCCGAGGTAGGTGAGCATGACGTGGCGGGCATCATCGCATGGGTCGGGCCGGGTGGGCGGCGGCGAGGAGGGCGTCCCGGGAGGTCGGCGGATCGCCGGCCACGAGGCGACGGCAGAAGACGGCGTACGGGTCGTTGCGGGCGCCGCGCGACCGGAGCGTGCGGTCGTCGTTCACCCAGGCGACCACGACGACGCGGGCGTCGGCGTCGAACCGGAAGAACAGGCGGTACCGCTCCAGGAAGACGGCTCGCCGCCAATGGCGGTGTTCGGGGCCGAGGGT
>JARGGE010000369.1 GCA_029210865.1 Trueperaceae bacterium | reverse complement strand
CATGGCCGAGGCTACCGCCGAGCGTGCGTCCGGTGCGCGCCCAAGGCGACGCGGCCCGCGGCGGGGCTCGGCGAAGGGCGGCGACGCGGGTCGCGACCTCCACCGCGCCGCGATCCAGATCGCGCCGCGACCCCATCGCGCCGCGACCCCATCGCGCCGAGATCCCGGGCACGGTTCCGGGTCGGGGTCCGTGCTAGCGTGCCGCATGCGCCGAAACCAACCTCGGAACGCCGTCCAGGACGGGATGCACGTCTCGTGAAGCCCACCACGCTCGCGGTCTTGAAGGCGTCGCCGTACGCCGCCTACGCGGGACGAAGCGTGCACGACGAGCTGCGCGCCAACCTCGTCGCCCGCCTGCGCGAGCGGCGCCCCGTATTCCCCGGCGTGCTCGGGTACGACGACACCGTCGTCCCGCAGCTCGTGAACGCGGTGCTGTCGCGCCACCACTTCATCCTGCTCGGCCTGCGCGGCCAGGCCAAGACGCGTCTGCTGCGCTCGCTCACCGACCTGCTCGATGCCGAGGTGCCGGTGATCGCCGGCGCCGAGCTCCCCGACGACCCGTTGGCGCCGGTGACCGTCGAGGGCAAGGCGATCGTCGCGGAGGCCGGCGATGCGACCCCGGTGGCCTGGCTGCCGCGCGACGCCCGCTACGTCGAGAAGCTCGCCACCCCGGACGTCACGGTCGCCGACCTGATCGGCGACGTCGACCCGATCAAGGCCGCCCGCCTCGGGACGCAGTTGGGCGACCCGCGCGCGATCCACTACGGGCTGCTGCCGCGCGCCAACCGCGGCGTCTTCGCGGTGAACGAGCTCCCCGACCTGGCCGGGAAGGTGCAGGTGGCGCTCTTCAACGTCATGCAGGAGGGCGACGTGCAGGTCAAGGGGTACCCGCTGCGGTTGCCGCTCGACGTCGTGCTCGTCTTCAGCGCCAACCCCGAGGACTACACCGCCCGCGGCAAGATCATCACGCCGCTCAAGGACCGCATCGGCAGCGAGATCCGCACGCACTACCCGCGCACCGTCGAGGACGGCATGCGGGTCACGGCCCAGGAGGCGTGGACCGCGCGCGACACGGGCGTGCGGGTGCCGGCCTTCGTCGCCGAGATCGTCGAGGAGGTCGCCTTCCAGGCGCGCGACGACGCCCGCGTCGACAAGCACGCCGGCGTGTCGCAGCGGCTGCCGATCAGCCTCGTCGAGGCGGTGGCGTCGAACGCGGAGCAGCGCGGCCTGCGCTTCGGGCGCCCGCCCCTCGCGCGCACGTCCGATCTGTACGCGGCGCTCCCGGCGATCACCGGCAAGCTCGAGCTCGAGTACGAGGGGGAGCTGAAGGGCGGCGAGGCGGTCGCCCGCGAGATCGTGCGCCGCGCCGTCGGCCAGGTCTTCGGCCGCCGCCTCGGGGCGACCCCGGTCGAGGAGGTCGTCGCCTGGTTCGACGAGGACCGCAGCTTGCGGCTCGACGAGGGCCTCACCGACGAGGCCGTCCTCGAGCTCGGCGCGACCGTGCCCGGCCTGCTCGACGTGGCGCGCGCCCTCGCCGAGGGCGACGCCCTGGCCGACCTCGCCGTGGCGCTCGAGTTCGCCTTGGAGGGGTTGGTGGCACGGCGCGAGGTCGCCCGCTCGGAGGAGCGGGGCTACGTCGCGGCCGAAGCCGAGACGGTCATGGCCGGTGCCCCGCGGCGCCGGTGGAACTGAGCGGCGCGGGGCGGGTGCGCGCGTGAGGGCCGTTCGGTACTCGAAGTACGAGGCGACGCTCGACGACCTCGACACGGCCGACCTCATGGAAATGATCCAGGACCGGCTGCTGGCCTCGGGGTTCGACCGCGACCCGTGGGCGCCCGACCCGGACGCACGGCCGACGCTCGACGACCTCTACGAGGCCATCGCCGAGGCGCTGCTCCAGGAGGGGCTCGTCGACGACGCGCTGCTCGACGCTGCGATGGAGGCCGAGGACTGGCGCCAGAGCGAGCTCGGCCGGCTCGTCCGGTCGCTGGCCGAGCGCCTCGAGCGCGACGGCTACCTGCGTCCCGGCGACGGCGAGGACCCGGCCGCGCCCGCACCGGGCGGCGTCGGCGAGGCGCGCGACCCGGGGCGGACGACCTTCGAGCTGACCGACAAGTCGATCGACTTCCTCGGCTACCGCACCCTCAAGGACGTGCTCGGGGCCTCGGGGGCGGCGTCGGTCGGCGCCCACGAGACCGACGCCGTCACCACCGGCGTCGAGACGACCGGCGCCTCGCGCCTCTACGCGTTCGGCGACGCGATGAACCTCGACGTCACCGAGACCTTCAAGCACGCCGCCCGGCGTGGCCTCGAGGGGGGCTTCACCCTCGAGGAGGGCGACCTGTTCGTCCAGGAGAGCGAGTTGACGTCGAGCTGCGCCACCGTCGTCCTGCTCGATTGCTCCCACTCGATGATCCTCTACGGCGAGGACCGCTTCACGCCCGCGAAGCGCGTCGCGCTCGCCCTGGCGCACCTGGTGCGGACGCAGTTCCCGGGCGACACGGTGCGTTTCGTGCTGTTCCACGACTCGGCGGAGGAGGTGCCGATCCACAAGCTGGCGACCTCGCAGGTCGGTCCGTACCACACGAACACCGCCGAGGGCCTGCGGCTGGCGCAGAAGATCCTGGCGCGGCAGCGCAAGGACATGAAGCAGATCGTCATGATCACCGACGGCAAGCCCTCGGCGATCACCCTGCCGGGCGGGCGGATCTACAAGAACGCCTACGGCCTCGACCCGCTGGTGCTGGGCGAGACCCTGCGGGAGGTCGGTGCGTGCCGGCGCAGCGGCATCCAGGTGAACACCTTCATGCTCGCCCGCGACCCCGAGCTGATCGCGTTCGTCCAGCGGGTGTCGCGCATGACGCGCGGCAAGGCGTACTTCACCACCCCGGGCACCATCGGTCGCTACGTCTTGCAGGACTTCCAGGCGCGGCGCACCAAGCTCGTCAACTGAGGCCGCGGCCCGCGGAGCGGTCGCCGCGGGCACGGCCGGGGCCGGTCAATCGAGCCGGCGCGTCAGCCGGTCGACGGCCTGCACCGACGGCGCGTGGTTCGGGTCCACCGCCCGCGCCGCGCGGTAAGCGGCCTCGGCCTGCTGTGGGTCGCCGATCGCCTCGAGGGCCTCGCCGAGGC
>JARGGE010000368.1 GCA_029210865.1 Trueperaceae bacterium | reverse complement strand
GATCGATGCAAAGCTGAACAAGATCGGCTATATCATCCCCGGCCTCGGTGACGCCGGCGACAAAATATTCGGCACCAAGTAACCATTCAAGACTTTCGAATTCATCCCGAATGGAGGTTCTCCCTTTGAAGAATCAGGATACGTACCACATCAGCCTCAACCCGAAAGAGATGGTCATCGGCGCCCAGATGCTGTTCGTCGCCTTCGGCGCCTTGGTGCTGGTGCCGCTGCTCACGGGCCTCGACCCGAACGTCGCGCTCTTCACCGCCGGCGCGGGGACGCTCGTGTTCCACCTCGTCACCGGCTTCCGGGTGCCCGTCTTCCTGGCGTCGTCCTTCGCCTTCATCGCGCCGATCACCGCGGGCGTCGCCCAGTTCGGCCTGCCGGCCACGCTGTCGGGCCTCGTGGCCGCCGGCGTCGTCTACATGGGCCTCGCCGCGCTCGTGCGCTGGCGCGGCCAGGGGATCGTCCACCGGGTCCTGCCGCCCATCGTCACCGGCCCCGTGATCATGGTCATCGGCCTCGCGCTGGCGCCCGTGGCCGTCTCGATGGCCACGGGCACCGCGACCGGCGACTACAGCGGGCGGGCGGTCCTGGTCGCGCTCGTGGCCCTCGTCGCCACCATCGTCACGGCGCTCTTCGGCCGCGGGCTGCTGCGGCTGGTGCCCATCCTGGTGGGCGTGGCGGTGGGGTACGCCTTCGCGGCGACGCTCGGGATGGTCGACCTCACCCCCGTGCGCGAGGCCGCCTGGCTCGCGGTGCCGGCCTTCGTGCTGCCCTCGTTCTCGCTGCCGGCGATCCTCTTCATCCTGCCGGTGGCGATCGCGCCGGCGATCGAGCACGTCGGCGACGTCATCGCCATCCGCGGCGTGACCGGTCAGGACTACCTGGCGAAGCCGGGCCTGCACCGCACGCTGCTCGGCGACGGCCTGGCCACCAGCCTGGCCGGGCTGCTGGGCGGCCCCCCCAACACCACGTACTCCGAGGTCACCGGCGCGGTGGCGCTCACCAAGGCCTTCAACCCGCTGATCATGGCGGTGGCCGCCGGCTTCGCGATCGTGCTCGCCTTCGTCGGCAAGCTCGGCGCCGTGCTGCAGACGATCCCCGGCCCGGTGATGGGCGGCATCCTGGTCATCCTCTTCGGTTCGATCGTGGTGGTGGGCATCTCGTCGCTCGTCAAGGCGCAGGTCGACCTCACCGAGACGCGCAACCTGATCATCGCGGCGGTGGTCCTGGTCTTCGGCGTCGGGGGCATGGCCTTCTCGCTCGGCGACTTCTCGCTGCAGGGCATCGGCCTGGCGGGGATCGCCGGCGTGGTGCTCAACCTGGTGTTGCCCCCGACGCTCGGTCCGACCCCACCGGCGGCCTGACCCGAAGCGAACCGGTACGATGCGAGGCGACGCCGATCCGGCGGCGCCCAGGTCTTCGTGGCGCCGCCGGCGCGCGGACCCACCGCCGAAGACCCGTCCTTTAACCCGGTCCCGCGAGACCGAGAAGGAGCCCGTATGACCACGAGCCACAAGGCCACCCTCATGGACGCCCAGGAAGTGACCCGCGCCTTGACGCGGATCGCCCACGAAATCGTCGAGCGCAACAAGGGCGCGCGGGACCTCGCCCTGGTGGGCGTCCACACCCGCGGCGTGCCCATCGCCGAGCGCCTCGCCGACCTGATCGAGCGCTTCGAGGGGGTGCGGCCGCCCACCGGCAAGCTCGACATCACCCTCTACCGCGACGACCTCACCGAGATCGCGCTGCAGCCCATCGTGCGCAAGACGGAGGTCCCCTTCGACGTCGCCGGTAAGCGCATCGTGCTGTGCGACGACGTGCTCTACACCGGCCGCACGGCCCGCGCCGCGCTCGACGCGCTGGTCGACATGGGCCGCCCGATGGTCATCCAGTACGCCGTGCTGGTCGACCGCGGCCACCGCGAGCTGCCCATCCGCGCCGACTACGTGGGCAAGAACGTCCCCACCAGCCGCTCCGAGCTCGTGAAGGTGCGCCTCGAGGAGACCGACGGCGCCGACGGGGTCGAGCTGCTCGAGCAGGTGGAGGCCGGCGCGTGAATCCCGAGGCGGACGCCGCGCGGCCGCGCCACCTGCTCGACCTCGCCGCCTGGTCGCCCACGCAGGTCGCAGCCTTGTTCGATACCAGCGACGTCATGGCGCAGGTGATGACGCGCACGATCAAGAAGGTCCCCGCGCTCCAGGGCTTCACGGTGGGCACGCTCTTCTTCGAGAACTCGACGCGCACCCGGCTCTCGTTCGAGCGCGCCGCGCGGGCGCAGTCCGCCGACGTCATCTCCTTCGCCGCCGGCGCCAGCAGCCTCAGCAAGGGCGAGTCGCTCAAGGACACGCTCAAGACGATCGACGCGATGCAGGCCGACCTCTACGTGGTGCGCCACCCGGCCGCCGGGGCGCCGCACCAGCTCACCGCCTGGACCGACGCGGCGATCGTCAACGCCGGCGACGGTCGCCGCGCCCACCCCACCCAGGCGCTGCTCGACGCCTACACCTTCAAGACCCGCTTCCCCGGCTTCACCTCGTTCGAGGGCATCAAGCTCGCGATCGTCGGCGACGTGGCCCACTCGCGCGTCGCGCGCTCGAACGCCGAGCTGTGGACCAAGCTGGGCGCGCAGGTGACGCTGTGCGGCCCGCGCACGCTCCTCCCCGACGAGCTGGGCGAGCGCCCCGGCGTCGCCCTCACCCACCGCCTGACCGAGGCCGTCGAGGGGGCCCACGCGGTGATGGCGCTGCGCCTGCAGCACGAGCGGATGGCGGGGCCGCTGCTCCCCTCGCTCGCCGAGTACCGCGCCCGCTACCAGGTGACGCGCGACGCGCTCGCGCTCGCCCACCCGGACGCCCTCGTCCTGCACCCCGGCCCCATGAACCGCGACGTCGAGATCGAGGGGGCCCTGGCCGACGGGCCGCGCAGCGTGGTCGAGGCCCAGGTGGCGAACGGGGTACCGGTGCGCATGGCGGTGCTCTACACGCTGCTGGTGGGCGGAAAGGGGCGCGACCGATGAGCCGCGCTCCCGCGCGCGCCACCGCGACGCCCGGCCGACGTCCCCCCGCCCCCCGCCCGAACGGAGCCCGCCGATGACGCCCACCGAACCCACCCTCACGGCGCCCCGCACC
>JARGGE010000367.1 GCA_029210865.1 Trueperaceae bacterium | reverse complement strand
CACGAAGAGGTCGGTCGGGCGGAGCATAGGGCCACGATACGTCATTCCGGTTTCCGGAAAGTGGAAAAGGATGCGGTGGGCGTCGTGTTCCATTTGTTGGGCGTCGCGGCCCCGCCCGGCTCGCCGCGTGCCACAGTCGACATCTGGTTCCAGGGAGGCGCCATGAGCCGAGTGCCGGCAGACGCGAGCGCGTACCCGAGGCGCGAGGCGCCGTTCCTCGTCAACTTCGAGACGGGCTGGTCCGATCCGGGCGAGGACGACGTCCACGAGCGTTGGCTGCGCTCGGCGATCGCGGCGCTGGGTCGCCACATGGACGGCAGCGGCTACGCGAACTTCGCTGGCGACGGCCAACCCGACACCTCGGTGCGGCGGCTCCACCCGAAGGCCCTCGCTCGCCTGCAGGCGGCCAAACGGGACATCGATCCGGACGACGTGTTCCGCGCGATGCCGGACCTGCGGGCACCTCTTGGTCGCCGCTAGCGCGTCGACGCTCCGCGTGCACCCGTCACGGGTCCCGCCGCGCCGTGGGCTCAATCGCGCCCCGCGGACCGGACCCGAAGACGCTCGAGCGCCTCGAGGACGACGTCGAGCCCGAAGTCGAACTCCGCCGTGTGGTCGTATCCGCCGGCCAGGAGCGTGCTCGCCGTCTCGGACAGGTACGGGTAGCGATCGGGCGCCAGGAGCGGCAGGTACACCTCGTCGGCCATCTCCGCGAGATCCTCCGCCGTGTCGAACGGCAGGTTCACCTCCTGGAGGACGTATCCGTACACGCAACTGCTGAGCAGCCAGTTCGCGTGCGCCGTCATCTCGATCGAGAAGCCGGCACGCCGTAGGCACGCGGTCACCGCCTCGCGGTACTGGAGGCCCGCCGGGCCGGCGTTCGTCCTCGACTCCATCAGGGGGACCGCCCACGGGTGACGCACGAGCACGTCGCGGGCCGACGCCAACTGCCGCCGCATGACCTCGCGCCAGTCGCCCTCGCGGGTCGGGAGCTCGATCTCGGCGAACACCAGGTCGACCATCCCGTCCAGCAGCTCCTCCTTGCTGGCCACGTAGTGGTAGAGCGACATGGCGCCGGCATCGAGCACGCGGCCCAGCTTCCGCATGCTGAGGGCGTCCATCCCGTGTTCGTCCGCGAGCCGCATCGCCTCGCGCAGCACGCGCTCCCTGCTCAGCCCAGGCAGCGGCTCGGCACCTCCGACGTCTTCGATCATCTCGCGCTCCTTCCACGGGCCCTTGACAGATCGTACACCGTACGGGATAGTACAGCGTACGTCGTACGGTGTACGCACCCGGACGGCGACGATCGAACCCAAGGAGCACCCGATGAACGCACCTCGAACCTCCACCCTGGAGGACGCCCCCGCGCCGGTCCGGACCAAGCTCGCCGCGGCGTGGGCCAGCTTCATGTTCTTCTACATCTACGTCGACTACTTGCACCTCTACAAGCCCGGCATCGTCGACGACATCCTGGCCGGCATCGTCTTCGAGTTCGACATCAGCCAGACCTTCGCCGTCTCCGCGCTCGCCCTCGTGGGGATTCCGGCCCTCATGATCCTGCTCTCCACCATCCTTCCCGCCCGAGCGAGTCGCATCACGAACCTCGTCGTGGCGTCGCTGTACGTACCCGTCTCCGTGTTCAACTTGGCCGGCGGGTCGTGGCTGTACTTCTACGGCCTGGGCGTGGTGGTCGAAGTGGCCATCATCGTGCTCATCCTCCGCTTCGCCTGGGCGTGGCCTCGGAGCGCGACCGCCGTCGATCACCACCCCGTGCGGACGGCGGCCGCCCGCTCGCCGGTGCTGCCGAGCGCGTAAGCCGCACGCAAGCGCGTCGATCGAGGCGAGGGCGCCGGTCCAGTCCATGGTGCCCTCGCCCCAGCGACCGACCGACGCACGAGCGCTCACGACGCAACAGGATGCCGGTGCACGCGCGCCGGGGAAGGTGAGGGGCCATGCCCACGAACGAAGGCGCCAACAGCGCCACCGGCGGCGCCACCGACGGTGCCACGATGCGGGCCGTGATGCACGAGCGCTACGGAGGCCCCGAGGTGCTCTCCGTTGGGCGCACGCCGATGCCGGTGCCGCGTCCCGGGGAGGTTCTGGTGCGCGTGCAGGCGGTCGCGCTCAACCCGGCCGACAAGTTCCTGATGCGCGGCGAGCCGACGCTCGTCCGGCTCGCGATGGGGCTGGCCCGACCCTCGCGGCGCCACCGCGTGCGCGGGCACGACTTCTCGGGCACCGTGGCGGCGCTCGGCGCGGGCGTGACGCGCTTCGCCGTCGGCGACGCCGTGTTCGGTTCGAGCGACGGCGCGCTGGCGGAGTACGTGCGGGCGAAGGTGGGCGTCCTCGCCCACCGGCCCGCGAGCCTGTCGGTCGAGCACGCTGCCGCCCTGCCGATGGCGGGGCTCGCCGCGCTCCACGGCCTGCGCGACGCCGCCCACGTGCAGGCCGGTGACCACGTCCTCGTCAACGGCGCCGCCGGCGGCATCGGCACGTTCGCGATCCAGATCGCGAAGTCTCTCGGCGCCGAGGTCA
Source organism: Trueperaceae bacterium (assembly GCA_029210865.1). Taxonomy (GTDB): domain Bacteria; phylum Deinococcota; class Deinococci; order Deinococcales; family Trueperaceae; genus JAABTL01. The sequence goes on along the minus strand of JARGGE010000367.1, from coordinate 602 downwards.
CGGCCGTGTGCAGCACGCGCAACGTCGAGCTCGTGCGCGGCCTCGGCGCCGACCACGTCATCGACTACACGCTGGGGCCGCTCACGCGGAGCGATCGCCGCTACGACGTCATCCTCGACAACGTCGGCAACCACGGCCTCGGCGAGCTGCTCGCGCTGCTCACGCCGGCGGGCAGGCTCCTCACGAACAGCGGCGAGGCGGGGCCGGACGGCGGTGCGATCGCCAGGATCCTCAAGGCACAGGGCCGCGCGCTCCTCGGCCGGCAGCGGGTGCGGTCGTACCTGTCGACGCCGAACGCCGTCGACTTGGCGCTCCTCGCGGAGATGGCGGTCGACGGGAGGATCGCGCCGGTGATCGACGATGTGTTCGCGTTCGAGCGCGCGGCCGACGCCATGGCCTACCTGGCGACGCGGCGCGCGCGCGGCAAGGTCGTGGTCGCGGTGGCGGGGTCCTGATGGATCGCCCAGCGGGGGAGGTCGGGCAGGACTCAAGCGGCGTCACTCGGCGCGGGTAGGGCCCCTTCGCTGGATTGCGCCCCGTACCCTCTGTAAATCGTGGTTGTCCCGGCCCCTGACCTGCCCGAGGTGAGGGAGCCATCGTTC
>JARGGE010000366.1 GCA_029210865.1 Trueperaceae bacterium | reverse complement strand
TGGGCGGCATCCCCATCCAGCTGCCGCAGACGGACTTGCTCGACCCGCCCGCCCCGGCGCGGGCCGACCCGGGCGCGTTGGCGCGCGAGGGGCGCGAGCGGGTGGCGCGCATCGACGCCACGCTGGCGAACTTCAAGCTCGAGGGGCGCGTGGTGGCGAGCGTGCGCGGTCCGACGGTCACGCGCTTCGAGGTGGAGCCGGCCGCGGGGGAGAAGATCAGTCGCTTCGCGAACCTCTCCGACGACCTCGCGCTCGCCATGGCGGTCGCGAGCGTGCGCATCGAGGCGCCCATCCCCGGCAAGAGCGTCATCGGTCTCGAGGTCCCGAACGCCGACCGCGACCTCATCCGCTTCCGCGAGGCGGTCGAGGCGCCCTCGTTCCGCCGCACCAAGGCGCGGCTGCCGCTGATCCTCGGCAAGTCGATCGACGGCGACGTGGTGGTGGGCGACCTCGCTCGCATGCCGCACCTGCTGATCGCCGGCTCGACCGGCTCGGGCAAGTCGGTGGCGGTGAACACGCTGGTGGGCTCGCTGCTCTACCGCTTCCTGCCCACCGAGCTGCGCTTCCTGATGATCGACCCGAAGATGGTCGAGCTCACGCCCTTCGACGGGGTGAAGCACCTGATCCGTCCGGTGGTCACCAACCCGGGCGAGGCCGCGGGCGTGCTGTTGGGGGCGGTGGCGCACATGGAGCGGCGCTACAAGATGATGTCGAAGATCGGCGCCAAGAACCTCGACCAGTACAACGCCAAGGCCAAGAACCTCGACCTTCCGGAGCTCCCCTTCATCATCATCGTCATCGATGAGCTCGCCGACCTGATGATCACCAGCCCGAAGGAGGTCGAGTCGGCGATCATGCGCCTCGCCCAGATGGCGCGGGCGACCGGCATGCACCTGATCCTCGCCACGCAGCGCCCCTCGGTCGACATCCTCACCAGCCTGATCAAGGTCAACGTCCCCGCGCGCATGGCCTTCGCGGTGTCGAGCGGCTTCGATTCCCGCACGATCCTCGACGCGATGGGCGCCGAGCGGCTGATCGGGATGGGCGACATGCTCTACCACCAGCCAGGGCTGCCGAAGCCGGTCCGCTTGCAGGGGCCGTTCGTCTCCGAGGCCGAGATCGGCGCGGTCGCCGACTTCCTGCGGCGCCAGTACTTCGAGGACGAGTTCGTCGAGGCGTACGGCGACGACTTCGAACCGGCGAGCGCCGACGAGTCCGACGCCACCGGCTACGTGGACTGGAAGGACGACAAGCTGCGGATCGCCGCCGAGATGGTCATCAACGAGGGGCAGGCGAGCGTCTCGCGGCTGCAGCGGCGCCTGCAGGTGGGGCACGCGCGCGCCGGCAAGCTCATGGACTCGCTCGAGGCGCTCGGGGTGGTGGGGCCGCACCTGGGCAGCAAGCCGCGCGAGGTGCTCATCGACTTCGACGAGTTCCCGAACGTGTTCGGGAAGTGACCGCTGCGGGCGTGGGCGAGGCGTGAGGCCCTGGCGGTGGTGGCACGGCGCCGCCCCGCGGCGCTGCGACCTGATGGCGACCTACGGCGCCGCGCTCGTGGCGGCCTGGGCGACCTACGACGTCGCCGGCTCCTGGCTGCTGGCCGTGATCGCCGCCGACCTGGGCGGCGGCGTCGTGGCCTTCGCGACGCCGTCCACGGCGCGCTGGTACGCCGCGCGCCGGCGACCCGTACACGTCGCCTTCGTGGGGGTGCACGTGCTGCACGTCGTCGCGGCGGCGCTCGTCGGCGGGGCGAGCCCGGTGTGGGCGGTGGCGGTGTTCGCCTACGCCGCCGCGGCCGTCGTGCTGGTGCGGCTGCTGCCGCCGGCGGCGGCGCTGCCCGCGGCCTTCGCGCTCGTCGTCGTCGCGTCGGTCGTCCACCCCGTGCTGCCCGGCCTCGCGGCCTTCGTGGCGCTGCTGCTCCTGAAGCTGGTCGTCGGTTTCGCGGTCCACGCGCGCCGCGACGCGCCCCCCGCGCCCGCGCCGACGCTCGGCTGCTGAGGGGGGCCGCCGAGGGAGCGCCCCGACCGCGCGCGGCGTGGCGGCGGTCGCGCCGATACCGCGGACGTGCCCGCGCCGGCGCCCGCGCTACGATGCGCCTCCGATGGCCCGCCGCACCCGTCCCCCCGAGCTCATGAGCCCCGCCGGCCACTGGCCGCAGCTGCGCGCCGCCATCGAGGCCGGCGCCGACGCGGTTTACTTCGGGCTGAACCACTTCAGCGCCCGCGCCAAGGTCGGCTTCACGCTCGAGGAGCTGCCCGAGGCAGTGGCCACCCTGCATGCGCGCGGCGTCAAGGGCTTCGTCACCTTCAACACGCTCGTCTTCGACCATGAGTTGGCCGAAGCCGAGCGCGCGCTCGTCGCGATCTCCGAGGCGGGCGTCGACGCGGTGATCGTCCAGGACGTGGGGGTCGCGCGGCTGGCGCGCTCGGTGGCGCCCGGGCTGGCGGTGCACGGCTCTACCCAGATGTCGGTCACCAGCGCGCAGGGGGTCGCCTTCGCCGCCGCCCACGGCGCGCGTCGGGTGGTGCTGGGGCGCGAGCTCTCGCTCGCCGACCTCGGGCGGATCGCCGAGGCCACCGACGTCGAGCTCGAGGTCTTCGTCCACGGCGCGCTCTGCGTGAGCTACTCCGGCCAGTGCTTCAGCAGCGAGGCGTGGGGCGGCCGCTCGGCCAACCGCGGGCAGTGCGCCCAGGCCTGCCGGCTCGCCTACGACCTGATCGTCGACGGCGCCGCCAAGACGCTGCTGGACGAGCGCTACCTGCTCTCGCCCGGCGACCTGATGGCGCTCGCGCAGGTGCCCGAGCTCGTCGACCTGGGCATCGACGCCTTCAAGATCGAGGGGCGCTACAAGGACGCGGACTACGTCGCGATCACGACCGACGCCTACCGGCGCGCCATCGACGCGGCGTGGGCGGCGCGCGTCGCCGGAACGGACGCCCCCGCCCCGGACGCCGAGACGCTGCGCGACCTGGAGCAGGTCTACTCGCGCGGCCTGGGGCCCTGGTTCGTCGCCGGCACCGACCACCGCACCGTCGTGCGCGGCCGTGCGCCTCGCCATCGCGGGCTGCGCCTGGGCACGGTCGTGCGGATCGAGGAGGACGCCGTGGTCGTCGCGCCGCCGGCCGCCGTCGAGCCGCCCGGCC
>JARGGE010000365.1 GCA_029210865.1 Trueperaceae bacterium | reverse complement strand
CGAACACCTGCTCGATCGCCTGGTCGTCGCTGATCAACACGTCGACGTGTCCGCCGCGCAGGGCGCCGAGGATGGCGGGCGCCTTCTGGCGGCCGCTTGCGGCGGCGACGACCAGGTCGATGGTCGCCAGCGCCTGGAGTCCGATGCTGATCGAACGGCGGTTGAGGTCGGCGTCGAGCAGCTGGCCGTCGGCGTCGAAGAACTGCGCGCACATGTTGCCCACGCCGCCCATGGCGCGCAGCCGCGTGAGGTCGGTCGCGGCCAGGTAGCCGCGCCAGATCAGGCTGGGCGCCTCGTCGCCCAGCGCGCCGATGCCGACGAGCGCCACGTCGGCCTGACGACCCACCGCGAGCGCGTCTTGCACGAGCGGCTCCTGCGTCAGCAGGTCGCGGTGTGCGCCGCGCTGTCCCTCGGCCAGTACGGCGACCTGCCGAACGTCGACGTCTTCGAACTCGACCGATTGGTCGACGCCCCCGGCGGCCTGATCGAGCGGTAGCGTCGCCCGCTCACTCGCGCACGTGGCCCTCGCCGCTGCGCGTGCCCCGCGCCCCCAGCGACCGCCCATTCGGGACGGTGCGCAGCGCTACACTGAACCGATCCGCGCGCTAGCCGCGCCACCCGGCCGCGCGCTCAGGAGGTCGTCCATGTCCAGACTCTTCATAGTTCTCGCGTCGCTCGCGGCGTTCCTCGCCGCGCCGGCGCTTGCTCAGGGCACGCCCACGCCCGGCGGCACCGCCATCGTGGTCCTCGGGAGCGACCCCGAGCACCTCAACGCCGGCATCAGCACCGGCTACCCGGTCGGTGCGGTCGGCGCCAGCGTCTACAGCGCGCTCATCGCGATCGGCGCCGACGGCGCCCCCTACGGTGAGCTCGCCGAGTCCTGGACGGTCTCGGACGACAACCTCGTCTACACCTTCGACCTGCGCCCGGCGACCTTCCACGACGGCGAACCGGTGACCGCCGCCGACGTCGTCTACTCGATGACCGACGTCCTGGCGCCCAACCACGGCCGCTTCCAGCGCGCGTTCAACGAGATGGCCAGCGTCGTGGCCCCCGACCCCGAGACCGTCGTCATCACGCTCAACCGGCCCTACGCGCCGCTTCTGAGCCTGCTGACCGTGTTCGACGCGCCGGTGCTGCCCAAGCACGTCTTCGAAGGCACCGACCCGCTGACCAACCCCGCCAACGAGGCCCCGATCGGCTCGGGCCCGTTCCGCTTCGTCGAATGGGTGCGCGGCGAGCGCGTGGTGCTCGAGCGCTTCGAGGACTACTTCCTGGAGCCGGCGCTCCTCGACCGCGTGATCTACCGCACGGTGCCGCAGGACGTCGCCCGCAGCGTGGCGATCGAGGTCGGCGAGGCCGATCTGCTGTGGGGCTTCTACATGCCCACCTCCGACCTGGGGCGCCTCGAGGCGAACCCCGACGTCGCCGTCTGGAAGGGCCTGACGATCCCGGCCCTCTACTTCATGTTCATGAACACCGACCACCCGGCGCTGGCCGACGTCCGCGTCCGCCAGGCGCTGATGCACGCGGTCGACCGCGAGCAGATCGTGGCGCAGGCGCAGGGTGGCCTCGGTGAGGTCGCCGGCGGCCCGTTCGGCAGCGCGTACCGCTACGCCTACGGCGAGGCCACCGATTACCGCACCCTCTACCCGTTCGACCCCGAGCGTGCCCGCGCCCTTCTCGCCGAGGCCGGCGTCGGCGACCTCACGCTGCGCTTCGTCTATGACTCCGCTCGCGGCGCCTTCGCGGCGGCGGCCGAGATCATGCGCGACAACCTGCGCCAGGTGGGCATCACGCTCGACGTGCAGCCGGTCGAGCGCTCCGTGATGGTCGAGCGCGTCTACGGCCGCGATTACGACCTGACGATGCAGTCGTTCACCTCGGGCGGCGACCCGGCGATCGGCTACCACCGCATCTACTTGTCGGCGGCCCCCGGCAGCAACTTCGTCAACGCCAGCGGGTACGCCAACGCCGACGTCGACCGGCTGCTCACCGAAGCCGCCGGCCTCGCCGACCAAGGCGCCCGCGCGGCGCTGTACGCCGAGGCGATGGCGATCCTCGCCGCCGACGTGCCCACCATGCCGATCTTCGACGAACTCTCCACCGAGGCGGCGAACGCCGCCCTGAACGGCTTGCGCACCAACCTCGACCAGCGCGACGGGCTCGAGTTCGTCTGGTTCGGGCAGTGACCCTGCGGCCACGGCCGCACCGCTGAGCCCAGCGTGAGCGTCCGCTCGTGAGCGGCGCCAGAGGATCCAAGGCGCTCGGGGTCTACGCCCTCGAGCGCCTCCTCAACGCCGTCCCCCTGGTGCTCGGCGTCATCGTCATCAATTTCGTCCTCATCTCGCTGGCGCCCGGCGACCCGGTCACCGCGCTCATCGGCGAGTACCCGGCGCCCCCCGACTACGTCGAGCGCGTGCGCGAGCAGTACGGGCTCGACGCGTCGCTGCCGGAGCGCCTGGTGCGCTACCTGGGCAGCGTGGTGCAGGGCGACCTCGGCTTCTCGTTCGCCAACCGCCAGCCGGTGGCGACGCTGGTGCTCGAGCGCCTCGGGCGGACGCTGCTGCTCATGGTCGCCACGGTGGTGTTCGCCACCGTGGTGGGCGTGGTGCTGGGCGTCTGGGCCGCGCAGCGGCCGCACTCGGCGGTCGACCGCGGCGCCACCGGCTTCGCGCTGGCCGGCTACTCGATCCCCGAGTTCTGGCTCGGCCAGATCCTCATCCTGATCTTCGCGGTCGGCCTAGGCTGGCTGCCCGCCGGTGGCTTCCGCAGCATCCGCGCCGACTACGTGGGCTGGGCCGCGGTGGTCGACCACGCGCGCCACATGGTCTTGCCGATGCTCGCGCTCTCGTTCCGCTACATGGCGATCACCACGCGCCTCACGCGCGCCAGCCTGCTCGAGGTCATGAACGCCGACTACATCCTGGCCTCGCGCGCCCGCGGCCTCCCCGAGCGACGGGTGCTGTGGGAACACGGGCTGCGCGCCGCGGCGCTGCCGATCATCACCGTGATCGGCTACAACTTCGGCTTCATCGTCGCCGGCTCCGCGCTCGTCGAGACGGTGTTCGGTTGGCCCGGGGTGGGGCGCCTGATGTACGACTCGATCTTCACGCGCGACTACCCGGTGCTGCTCGGCATCCTGCTGCTCGTGTCGGTCTCGGTCATCGTCGTCAACC
>JARGGE010000364.1 GCA_029210865.1 Trueperaceae bacterium | reverse complement strand
GCGCAGATCACGCGTCGGGGACGGCGTCCTTGCCGGAGTTGGGCTGCGGAAGCCGTCCCCGACGTGCGTACCCCCGCGCCCGGCGCCCACGATGTGGTAGGCTTCGACAAATGTTGACTCGGGATACCGCACAGGTACAGCATGTGGTATCCGCCCGATGGACGTGCGGGGGCGGTCGCGCGCTCTTCCCCCGGCACATCGCGTGCGGATGCCGGTACGAAGTCGCGGCGAACCCCACGAAGCGAGGGACTTGATGGCCGACGCTTCCTACCGCTACCCGCTCACCCGGATCTGTCTGCGGACCGGTTCGCTGACCCTGCCCCTCAACCTCCTCGGCGTCTTCCCGGAACGTGGCGAACTCGTCGCGTACGACCCGGAGAAGGACGCCGAGTTCGCGTTGACCGTCGACGGACGCTCGGTCTCCGGCCTCGGGCCGTTCTTCGTGGCCCACGACCTCGACGTGAACGACGAGATCGCGATCCGCCCGCTCGAGGACGGTCGCTTCGCCTTCACCGCGACCGCGCGCCCGAAGCGCCCCGACACCACCCGCCCCGAGTACGCTGGCAAGCTCCTCGACGCGGTCGTCGAGGCCGGCGTGGCGGTGTCCGAGGCCGAGATCCGCGCGCTCCACCCCGAGCTGCCGAGCGGCTTCCCGCTGCGTCAGGCGCTCGAGCGCGAGCCGCGGCTGCAGCTCGCCGAGGGGCGGTGGCGGCCGCGCACGGCCGGCGAGCGGAGGCCCGCTGCCGAAGCCGAGCGCGCCGTCGAGGCGTCCGCGGGTGAGGCCCCGAGCCCCCGCGCCGAGGCGCGTCCGCTCCCCAGCCCGGACGCCCCCACGCCGGCGCTGCCCAGCGTCGAGGCGGCCGCCGAGCGGCGCCAGCGCGCCCGCGCGGCGCAGGAGGCCGCCGCCGCCCGCGCCGAGGTCGAGGCGACCCTGGAGGCGCAGGCCGCGCGGGAGGCCGAGATCCTCGAGATGGTGCGCCGCGACGAGCTCGAGCGCCAGATCGCCGAGGCCGAGGCCGCCGGCGCGCCCGCCGGCGCCGCCGCGGACGACGATGGGCTGGGGGACGTCGAGTCGGAGGCCGCCGGCACGCGCCGCCGCACGCGCGAGCGCCTGGCCCGGAACGCCGAGGACGACGCTCGACAGGAAGCGCGGGATCGTCGCCGCGAGGCCGGCGACGACGCCCAGGAGACGTTCAGCTGGGACCTCCCGACGCCGCGCGGCTTCCGGCTGCCCTGGGCGCGGCGAGCGGCGCCGAAGCCGGCCGCCCCCAAGCCAGAGCCCGCCAGCAACGACCCCTTGCGGCTCGATCGCCTCGGCGAACCGCGCCCGGTCGACCGCAGCGCCGCGCCGGCCAGCCGCGTCACCCCGACGCCGCGCGCCGGCCTGTTCGCGGCCGACGCCGGTCTGAACTCCGCCACGCTCCCGCCGGGCGACCCTGCGAAGACCAAGCAGGCGCGCGAGGTCTTCGCGCGGCTCGGGTACCGGGTCGAAGGGCTCGCACACGGCCAGCTGATGCTGCACGCCGACCTGGGTCGGCGCCAGGAGCGCGTGCTCGTGCACGTCCTGCCCGACGGTCAGCGGCTCGACTGGGCGGCCCTGCTCGCGCGGCGCCGTGAGGCCGGCGCCCAGCAGCTCGCCGTGGTCGGCGACCACCGCGACCTGCACCGGCTGGTGTCGCCGGCGGAGCTCGCGAAGGCGACGCTGTGGTCGTGGGCCGGCCTCGAGCGCGTGGTCGCGCTCGCGGCCGACCTGCCGATCGGGCCCTTCGATCTGGAACCGCACTTCGAGCGCGACGGGCTCTTCGAGTACGGCCTGGAGCGCTTCGAGCGCAACGTCGCGCGCCGCGTGCAGGAGCGCGGCACCTTCTCGACCGTGCTGGAACGGCTCGCCGCCCTCAAGGCGCCGTCGGTGTTCGTGCTCGACGACGTGGTGGGCGATGGCGACGTGCCGCGCGACCAGGCGCTGCGCGTGCTCGAGCGCCTCGGCGAGGCGCCCATGCACCTGGTCTCGCGCGTCGACTCGGGCGAGTTCTGCCTGCGCTACCGCGTGCAGGACGCCCTGGACGGGCTCGCCGACTACGCGACGTCGCTGCGGGCGCGGTTGCCGGAACGCCACCGCGCGCGCGTCCAAGGCGTCGCGGACGACGTCCCGCCCATCGCGGCCGACGAGCTGGAGCAGATGACCGACGCGACCGAGGCCGAGGCCTCGCGGGCGCCGGAGCGCGAGCCGGTGCCGGTCCGCGCCACGACCGCGCTGGGGCGGCTGCAGCGGCTACCGTTCGCCGGCCCAGGGCTGGGCGGCGAGGACGAGGCCGAGGACGACGAGGGCGTCGACGTGGCGCTGCTCGCGGGCGAACGCGAGCGCCGGCGCGATTGAGCGGTCCGAACCGAACCGATGGGATCGCGGACGGCGCCGATGGCGCCGCCCGCGAACGTCGTGGGAACAGACGGCCCGGCCTCAGCGGGCGACGGGGTAGAGGTCCTGGAGCGGACGGACCGTCGGGGCGGTCGCGCGCACGGCCTCCAGCGCGGCGACGGTCCAGGCGGCCGCCTCGCGCGACGTGACGTACGCGACCCCTTCTTCGAGCGCGCGCCGCAGGAGCGTCGAGCCGTGCTCGACGTCGACGACCAGCGCGTCGTCGGCGACCGCCTCGAGGTCGTCGGGCACGCCGCGCACCACCTCGAAGCCGAGCGCGGCCGCCCGCGCGGCGACCGCGTCGAGGCCGTCGCCGACCAGCCGGACCCGGCCCTCGTCGGGCAGGCGCACGTTCGCCCCCAGTTGGGCCTTGTAGTACGCGAGGTACGGGTCGGTGTCGATCCCCATCGACTCGCCGGTGGAGCGCATCTCGGGCCCCAGGAGCGGCGGCACGCCCGCGAACTTCAGGAACGGCAGCACGACCTCCTTCACCGAGTAGAAGGTGGGGCGCGGCATCTCGGTGAAGCCGAGGTCGACGAGCGTGCGGCCGGCCGAGACGAGCGCGGCGTACTTCGCGAGCGGGTGGCCGATCGCCTTCGACAGGTAGGGCACCGTCCGCGACGCGCGCGGGTTGGCCTCGATCACCAGCACCTCGCCGTCCTTGACGACGTACTGGACGTTGATCAGCCCCTTGACGCGGATCGCGTCGGCGAGGCGGACCGTGTAGTCGACGACGGTGGCCAGCACCTCGTCGGAGAGCGAGATGGGCGGCGTGATGCACGCGGAGTCGC
>JARGGE010000363.1 GCA_029210865.1 Trueperaceae bacterium | reverse complement strand
GGCGGTCGCCGAGCGGGCCGCGCCCTACGACGCGCTCCTCGCGCCCACCGTGGCCGTCGCGCCGCCGGCCATCGCGCCGCTCGAGGCCGACGTCGACGCCTTCCTCGCGGCCAACGCGGCGGTGCTGCGCAACACCACGATCGGCAACCTGCTCGGTGCGCCCGCCGCCACGGTGCCGATCGGCACCGACGCGGACGGCCTGCCGGTCGGCCTGATGCTGACCACCGCCTTCGGTGAGGACGCGCTGGCGTTGGCGCTCGCGGGGTGGGTCGAGCGCGTGCGCGTCTGACGCCCCTCGGCGCGCGGGGTGCGTCGCTCAGGCGCTCGGGTCGGGCGCCTTGGGCACCCACGCCGGGTTGCTGAGCACGGTGATCGCGGCGACCAGGCTGGCACCGTACTTGACGAGCACGTCGGTGACGATCACCTGCGTCATCCAGGCGGCCGTCGCGAACGGGGCGCCGGCGAAGGCCAGGACCGTGAAGACGACCGTGTCGAGCGGCGCCGAGACGGCGTTGGAACCGGCGACGCGCGCGAACCACGGGCGGTGGAGCAGCCGCTGGTACACCTCGGTGTCGGCGGTCTCGGCGATGACGATCGCCAGGAAGCTCACCGCCACGTAGCGCCAGGGGGTGCCGAGCGACCACGCGGCGACCACGTTGGCGAGGGCCGCCGCGAGGATCACTCGGTAGACGACGCCGCGGCCGGAGCGGTGCAACCGGTCGCGCTGGGTGAAGGTGATGCCGAAGAACAGCGTCCCCACGTTGACCAGGAAGAAGTCGCCCAGCGGCAGGAACGAGTCGAGGGTGAAGTTGGCGAGGACGGTCGCGCCGACGTACACGAGTGCGGTGCCGTAGAGCTCGGGGACGCGCCGCAGCAGGTCGAAGGTCGCGAGCGCGACCGGGAGCGTCGCGAGGTAGGCGGGGGGGAGGGCGGCGGCGAGCGCGGTCGCGACCGCCAACGCCACGCCCGCCGCCGTGAGGCCGAGCGCGCGCCGCGGTGGGAGCAAGGCGGCCGCGCGCGCGGCCGGTGCGGCGAGGAGCGCGCCGAGCAGCACGACGACGGTCCAGGGCAGCGTCGCGGGCGGCATGGCCCCGAAGCCGGCGAGCACGAAGAGCAGCGCCGCGGCCCAGGGGCCGGCGGCGAAGGCGGCGATCAGGACGACCGGCGCGGCGTCGAACGCGGGCCTGGGGGACGCAGGGCCAGGCGCCACGGGCGCGGTGTTCGGCGATGCGGGGTTGGGGGACGCAGGTCTGGGGGACGCGGGGTGCGGCACGGTCAACGGGGGCCTCCGGGCGACGTCGACGGCAGGCGTGCACGCCCGCCGAGGACGCGGCCCACGGTATGTCACCTCCCGTGGGGCGCGATCGGCGCCGAGGTTAGCATGCGCGGCTGTTAGCATCGCCGGACCGGCGGACCCCCACGCGCCGGGACCGGAGGTGGCCCCGTGCGCGTGGCCCTGTTCGCCACCTGCCTCGTCGACCAGGCGGCCCCCGCGGCGGCCGTAGCGGCGGTGCGTCTGTTGCGGCGCCTCGGCGTCGACGTCGCCTTCCCCGAAGCCCAGACCTGCTGCGGCCAGCCGGCCTTCAACGCCGGCTACCACGACGAGGCGCGCCGGCTCGCCGAGCACCACCTGGGCGTGTTCGAGGGTTTCGACCACGTCGTCCTACCGTCGGGCTCGTGCGCCGCCATGCTGGTCGGCCATTACCCCGAGCTGTTCGAGCGCCGCCCCGAGGTCTACGCCGCCGCGCGCGACCTGGCGGCGCGCACGGTCGAGCTCGCGAGCTTCGTCACCGACGTGCTTGGGATCGAGGACGTCGGCGCCGACCTGCGTGGGACCCGCGTCACCGTGCACGACGGCTGCCACGCGCTGCGCACGCTCGGCGTCGCCGAGGCGCCGCGCCGCCTGTTGCGGGCCGCCGGCGCCGACGTGGTGGAGGCCGACGGCCACGACGTCTGCTGCGGGTTCGGCGGGCTGTTCGCGGTCAAGATGCCCGAGGTCTCGGCCGCGATGGCGCGCGCCAAGCGCGCGGGCATCGAGCGCAGCCGAGCCGAAGTGCTCACGTCTGCGGACGCCGGCTGCCTGCTGCAGCTCGCAGGCAGCCTGAGCCGCGCCGGCCGGCCGGCGCCGCGTGTGCTGCACCTGGCCGAGCTCTTGTGGGAAGGCGTCGAGCGGGCCGAGGCGGCGGCGTGAAGGTCGCGACCGAGCGGGTCCGCGCGGCGGCGCGCGAGGCGCTGGGCGACGCACCGTTGCGCACGGCGCTCGACCGGGCGACCGGCGTCTTCGTCACCAACCGCGAGCGGGCGCACGCGGCCCACCCCGGCTTCGAGGCGCTGCGCGTGCAGGCCGCCGCGGTCAAGGCGCACCTGCTCGACCACCTCGACGCCTACCTGGAGCAGCTGGTCGACGCCCTCGAGGCGCGCGGCGTGCGGGTGCACTTCGCCGTCGACGCCGCCGAGGCTAACGCCGCGGTGGTCGCGATCGCGCGCGCCGCCGGCGCGCGCACCGCGGTGAAGTCGAAGTCGATGGTCTCGGAGGAGATCGGCCTGAACGAGGCCTTGGCCGCCGCGGGCGTCGAGTCGATCGAGACCGACCTGGGCGAGTACATCCTGCAGCTCGGCGACGACGTGCCCAGCCACATCGTCGGGCCGGCGCTGCACTGGACCCGCGAGCGGGTGGCGGAGCTGTTCCACGAGCGGCTCGGGACCCCCGTCGACGCCGATCCGACGGCGCTCACCGCGGCCGCCCGGGTGGCGCTGCGGCGCGCCTTCGTCGCCGCCGACCTGGGGATCAGCGGGGTGAACTTCGCCTGTTCCGACACCGGCACGCTGGTCGTGGTCGAGAACGAGGGCAACGCCCGCCTGGCGACCGGCCTGCCGCGCGTGCACGTGGCGCTGATGGGGCTCGAGAAGCTGCTTCCGCGCCTCGCCGACCTGCCGACCTTCCTGGCGCTGCTCGGCCGCTCGGCGACCGGTCAGGCGGCGACCTCCTACGTCAGCCTGCTCTCCGGACCGCGGCGCGAGGACGAGCCCGACGGTCCGGAGGAGCAGCACGTCGTCATCCTCGACGGTGGCCGCAGCGCGGTGCTGGCCGATCCCGAGCTGCGCGACGCGCTGCGCTGCATCCGCTGCGGCGCCTGCCTCAACCACTGCCCGGTCTACGCCCAGGTGGGCGGGCATGCCTACGGGTGGGTGTACGGCGGGCCGATCGGCGCGATCCTGGCG
>JARGGE010000362.1 GCA_029210865.1 Trueperaceae bacterium | reverse complement strand
CCGCGTGCTGGCGGGTGAGCTCGGCATCTCGCGCGGCGTGGTGGTCGAGGCGTACGCGCAGCTCGTCGGCGACGCCTCCCCGCCCCCGCCCGTCGCCGTCCGCTCGTCGGCGCTCGACGAGGACGGCCCCGCTGCCTCCTTCGCCGGTCAACACGAGACGATCCTGGGGGTCGTCGGGCTCGACGCCGTGCTCGAGGCGATCGAGCGCACCTGGGCCTCGCTCCGCAGCGACGTCGCGCTCGCCTACCGGCGCGACCACGGGCTGCCGGAGGACGGCCTCGCGCTCGCCGTGCTCGTCCAACGCCTCGTGGTCGCGGACGCCTCGGGCGTCGCCTTCAGCGTCGACCCGGTCTCGGGTCGCCGCGACCGGATGATCGTGAACGCCACCTGGGGGCTGGGCGAGAGCCTGGTCGCCGGCCACGTCACGCCCGATGGCTGGACGCTCGACAAGGCGGACCTGCAGGTCGCCGAGACCCGCCCGAGCGAGAAGGCCAAGATGACCGTCCTCGCCGAGGGTCGCGCCCACGAGATGGGCGTACCGACGTTCCTGCGCGAACGACCGGCGCTCGCGGACGGTGAGCTCGCCGCCGTCGCGACGCTGACGCGCGACCTCGAGGCGCGCCAGGGTTGGCCGATCGACGTCGAGTTCGCCGTCGCGGACGGCGCCCTCCACCTCCTCCAGTGCCGCCCCGTCACCGCGCTGCCGGAGCCGACGCCGGAGGCGTTGGCCGCACCGGACAACCCTCTTGGCGGGCTCCCCGCGCCCTGGTCGGAGGAAGGGGACGCGGCAAGGCGCTGGACGCGCGACCGGGTGCACTTCCCCGGCCAGCTGACCGCGCTCGACCACGACCTCGGGCACCTCGTGTACGAGGTCGGCCTCACCCACGGCCTGCGCACGCACGGCGTCCCGGTCGAATCCCAGACCCGACGCTTCTGGACGCGCTTCTACGCGGCCGAACGAGCGATCGAGCTGTCCGAGTCGGAGCGCGCCGCCTGGCGGGAGCGCGGTGAGGCGGCGTACCCCACCACCGACGACGGGCTGGCGAACGCCTGGACCTGGCGCTGGCGGCCCGAGATCGAGGCCCACCTGGCCTTCTGGGACGATCTCGACCTCAGGTCCGCCGACGACGCGGCGCTCCTCGACCACCTCGACGCGACCTACGAGCGCCTGGTGCGCGTCTGGCAACTGCACTTCGAGATCATCCTCCCGATCCAACGGGCCCGCGGCGCCCTCGTGAAGCTCCACGGCGAGCTCTTCGACGACGCCAGCGAGCTCGAGGCCGCGGCGCTGCTCCAGGGCCAGACGACGCTGACGACCCGCGCCGGCGAGGCCCTCTGCGGTGCGGGACGCGGTCGCCGCCGTGCCCGGCCTGAGCGAGGCGATCGTCGACCTGCCGGCTTCCGAGGTCCTGGCGGCACTGGGCCGACGCGACGACGCGACCGCCGTGCGCGAGGCGCTCGACGCCTACCTGAGCGCGTTCGGGCGCCGCACCCTCTACCTGGCGCTGAGCGCGCCCAGCCTGCTCGAGGACCCGGCCCCCGTGATCGCCATGCTCCAGGACGCGCTGGGGCGTCCGGGGCAGGACGCCCGCGCGCGCCACGCGGCGGTGGCCGCGGAGGGGGAGCGCCGGGTGCAGGCGGCACGCGAGCGGCTGCGCGGCAACCCGGAGCCGGTGCGCGCGGCGTTCGAGCAGCGGCTCGCCGCCGGCCGAGCCGCATTCGTGGCCTCGCAGGACCACAACTTCCTGCTCGACTACGGCACCATCGCGGCCGCCCGGCGGGTCGCGCTCGAGGTCGGTCGCCGGCTCGCGGACGCCGGCTGCCTCGTCGCCGCCGAGGACGTGGCCACCTCGGCTGGAGCGAGCTCCGCGCGACGCGGGCGGCGTTCCCCGCGCTCGACCGCCGCGCGCTCGTCGCCGATCGCCAGCGCGAGCTGCGCGCGTTCGCGGACGTCGACCCGCCCGAGGCCGTGGGGACGCCACCGCGCTCCGACGCCCCCGCAGGCGACCCCTACGCCGGCCGGACGCCCCCCGAGACCCGCGAGCCCGACGTCGTCTCACCGGCACCCCCGGCGCGCGCGGCCTCGTCCGCGGGCGAGCCCGGGTCCTTCGCGACCTGCGCGACGCTGGGCACCTGCGCCCGGGCGAGATCCTGGTCGCGACCACCACCTCGCCACCCTGGACGCCGCTTCGGGATCGCCGCGGGTCTGGTGACCGACGCCGGCGGGGTCCTGAGCCACACCGCCGTCATCGCGCGCGAGTACGGGCTCCCGACCGTCGTCGGCACGCGCGCCGGGACCCGCCGCATCCGCGACGGCATGCTGCTCGAGCTCGACGGCGACCGGGGCACGGTGCGCATCGTCGCCGAGGCGTGACGGCGGCACCGCCGCCCTCGGCGGCCGGCCTGGTGATCGCCGCGGCGATCTTCGCCGGCGTGCTCGCGCCGCTCAACTCGACGATGATCGTGGTCGCGCTGCCCGAGATGCTCGCCGACCTCGGGGCCTCGCTCACCTGGGGGAGCTGGGTCGTCGTGTCCTACCTGGTGGCGATGGCCGCGGTGCAGCCGCTCGGCGGCTCGCTCGGCGACCGCTTCGGGCGGCGCCGGCTCCTGCTCCTGGGACTCGGTGGCTTCGGGGTCGCGAGCCTCGTCGCCGCCCTCGCGGCGTCGGTCGAGGTGCTGGTCGCCGCGCGCACCGCCCAGGCGGTGACCGGCGCCAGCGCGATCCCCAACGCGACGGCGCTGGTGCGGACGCTCGTCCCGACGGCCGCGCGCGGGCGCGCCTTCGGGCTGATCGGCGCCGGGATCGGGGTGGCCGCCGCGCTCGGTCCACCGCTCGGCGGCCTCGTGACCAGCGGCCTCGGATGGCGCTGGATCTTCGCCCTCAACCTGCTGGTGCTCGCCCCGGCGATCGCGCTCGCCGCGCGCGTCGTCGACCCCGGCCGCGGGGCGGTCACCGGCCGTTTCGACCTCGTCGGAAGCGGCCTCCTGTCGACCACGCTCGTGGGCTTCGCGCTCGCGGCGACCCTCTGGCGCGTGCCCGGCGTCCCCTGGCCGGCGATCGTCGCGCTGGCGCTCGTGGCCGCGGCCGCGGCCTGGTCGCTTCGCCGCCACGTGGCACGGGTCGCGTCGCCCGTCGTCGACCTGAGGCTCTTGCGGCGACCCGGCTTCCTGCCGGCCGGCCTCTCGATCCTCTTCTCCAACCTGACGATGTACACGATCCTG
>JARGGE010000361.1 GCA_029210865.1 Trueperaceae bacterium | reverse complement strand
CGGCGTCGGCCAGCGACGGGGCGCGCACCGCGTCGGCGAGCAGCGGCAAAACGTCCGCGACGTCCTGCGCGAGGAAGGCGGCGCTCAGCGTCGCGGTCTCGCGGCCGCAACCGTCGCCGCGCCGCACCCCGTAGCGGTCGAGCGCGTCGGCCTGCGCGCGCGCGTCGCGGCCGCCCGCGCCGCGCTGCAGCCACTCGTGCAGCACGACCGCGGCGCCGCGGGCGCCCTCGGGGTCGCTCACCGCACCGATCGGCAGTTGCAGCACCGCCGACAGCGTCGGCAACCAGGGCATGGGTTCGACGACCACCCGCAGGCCGTTCGGGAGCAGGGTGTCGCGTGGTTCGTCCGTCGCAAGCGTCATGCGCGCGAGCCTAGCACCGGGCTTCGAGCGGCGCCGTCGTCCGCTCCGACGCTCGGCCCGCCCGCTCATGCCTTCGCGCAGGGACCGGCGCGATGGACCGACCGCGCCTCGGGGCTCAGACGGGGCGGACCTCGACGTCGGGCACGCAGGCGGGTCGCGCGGTCGCGAGCGCCGCCAGCACGTGCGCCGCGACCGCCTCCGGCGGGACGAGGCCGCTCGGGTCGTAGCGGCGCGCTTCCGCGGCGAACACCTGACGCTGCATGGGCGTGTCGGTGCGCCCCGGGTAGACGCTCGTCACCCGCACCCCGTGCGTCCGCTCCTCGGCGCGCAGCGCGTCGGCGAGCGCGCGCAGGCCGAACTTGCTGGCCGCGTAGCCGCTCCAGCCGGCGTTGGCGCGCAGCCCGGCACCGGAGTTGACGAAGACGACGTCGCCCGGCGCGGCCCGCAGCGCCGGCAGCAGCGCGCGCGTGAGCAGGAACGGGGCGCGCAGGTTGACGCGCCATTGCGCATCGAGGTCGGCCGGCTCGACGTCGGCGACCGGGGCCAGCGCGATGACGCCCGCCGCGTGGACCAGCGCGTCGAGCGGTGCCGGACCGACGCGGTCGGCGAGCCGGACCAGGTCGGCGTCGTCCGCGAGGTCGGCCACGACGGGCACGACGTCGCCACCCGCCGCCGCCGCGACCGCGTCCAGACGCCCGAGGTCGCGACCGACCGCGAGCACCGACCAGCCGTCCGCAGCGAGGGCGGCCACCACGGCCGCGCCGATGCCGCTCGAGCCGCCGGTCACGAGGGCGCGCGGGCGGCGGTCGTCGCCGCTCATGCCTCGCCCCCGACGGGTTCGGCGGCGAGCCCGCGCAACGCCTCGCCCGGATCCGGGCTGCCCGCGAGGTGCGTACCCACGAGCACGGCGTCCGCGAGGCCGCGCAACGCCTCGAGCTCGGCGCGTCGCCGGTAGCCCGACTCGGCGATCCAGGAGGCCCCGGGCGCGCGCAGGCGACCGGCGGCGATCAAGCGCGGCGCGGTCGCGAGGTCGATCGCCAAGGTCGTCAGGTCGCGGTTGTTGACGCCGATCAGCTCGGCACCCGCCGCGAGGGCGACGTCGAGCTCGCCCTCGTCGTGCACCTCCACGAGGGCGTCGAGCCCGAGGGCCTCCGCGAAGCGTCGGTAGGCGCCGGTCGCGTCCCCCAGGACCGCGACGATCAGGAGCACCGCACGCGCCCCGGCATCGCGCGCCTCCACGACCTGATCGGGGTGCACGACGAAGTCCTTGCGCAGCGCGGGCAGGGGCACCGCCGCCGCGACGTCGGCGAGGTGCGCGAGCCGGCCGCCGAAACGGTGCGGTTCGGTGAGGACCGAGAGCGCCGCTGCCCCACCCCGCGCGTACGCGGCCGCGGTCGCCACCGGGTCGAGGTAGGCGATCGCACCCTGCGATG
Organism: Trueperaceae bacterium; assembly: GCA_029210865.1. GTDB lineage: Bacteria > Deinococcota > Deinococci > Deinococcales > Trueperaceae > JAABTL01. The sequence goes on along the minus strand of JARGGE010000361.1, from coordinate 1,428 downwards.
GCGAGGCGCGCTTGACCTCCGCCACGACCGCCGGCCAGGCCCCCCCGGCGGCGCGCCCGCGGAGGCGCGCACGGAAGCCATCGGCGGCCGCGGAGGCGACCCGTCGTGTGGCACCCGCCGCGGGGGTCGCGCGCGCGGCGTCGCGGGCCCGGCCGCGGGCGAGCTCGCCCAGCACGCCCGGGACCCGGGCGAGGGCGCCGTCGTCGAGGGGCGCCGGCCGGAGCGCGGGCGCGTCAGTAGGCATGGAACCCGGTGAGGCCGACGGGGTCGGACCAGGTCACGTCCAGGTCGGCGACCTGGGCGTGCACCGGCCCGCGCCGCAGGTGGACGAGAAGGTGCTCGAGGTCGGCCCGCGGCCCCTCGACGACGACCTCGACGCGCCCGTCGGCGAGGTTCTCCACCTGCCCGGTGAGCCCCAGGTCGAGCGCGTGGCGGCGGACGAAGGCGCGGTAGCCGACCCCCTGCACCCGCCCTCGGACGAGGACGGTCGCACGGGCGGCGGGCACGGTCGCGGATCCGGTCGTCGGCATCGCCGGCATGCTACCTCAGGACCCTCATGCACCGGTGGTACGGTAGCGACCAGGACGGCCTCGGCGCACGTTTTCCCGGAGCCGACACCCGCCCCTTCGATGCACCGACGCCACCGCCTCGCCCTCACCTTCCTCGTCGCCCTGCTCGTCGCCCTCGCGTGGCTGCCCGGCACCCCGTGGCTGCGCGACCGCGCCACGGGCTGGGTGGTCGAGCTCGCGGCCGACGCCGGATACCGTCTCAGCTTCGCCTCCAGCTCGGGCAACCTGTGGCGCGGCGCGGCGCTCGAGCGGGTGGTGGTGAGCGGTCCCGGGCTCGAGCTCCAAGCCGAGCGGGTCGCGGTCGCCTGGTTCGCGCCCGCGCTCCTCGTCGGCGAGCTCCCCTTGCGCGTCGACCTGCGCGAGCTCACCGGCGACGTGCGCTGGCTCGACCTCGCCCTCGACCTCCCGGCCGGGACCGGCGCCACACCGATCGTGCGGCCGCGGCTGGACGCGGTTCGCGTCGACGGCGGCGGCCTGCGCTTCGCCGACGCGCCGTTCACGCTCCCCGACCTGACCCTCGATCGGATCGACGCCTCGACGCTCGCCGACGGGCGCTGGCGCCTCGAGCTCGACGTGCGCACGCCCGATGGCGTGGCCTCGGGCGCCGTCGTCGGGGCCTGGGGGGCGCCCGACGTCGACGTGCTCGTCGATCGGGAACGGGAGCGGCGCGGAGGCGTTGAGGACCTCCACCTCGGCGGCGATCACCTCGATGTCACCGGTGGGGAGGTTCGGGTTCTGGTTGCCCTCCGGCCGGGCGGAGACCTCACCGGTGACCTTGATGCAGTACTCCGACCGCAGCTGGTGGGCCACCTCCTCGTCGCGCACCACGACCTGGACGACACCGCTGGCCTCGCGCAGG
>JARGGE010000360.1 GCA_029210865.1 Trueperaceae bacterium | reverse complement strand
CGGGTTGGCCCGCCGCGTGTCAATCCGCCCCGCGCGACGGCCAACAACGGCCACCGCTCCGGGTCGGCTCGGGGCGCTACGCCCCAAACGCTACCCCGCAAGCAAGAAAGAACCGCAGTCCAGAAAGGACCGCGGTCGGCGTTCTATCGCGCCCGAGGGCGCGCGTGTGTGGTGGGCCCGGCCAGAATCGAACTGGCGCGCAGGGCTTAGGAGTCCCCCGCTCTATCCACTGAGCTACGGGCCCACGCGCCCGTCAGGGTACCAGCGCGGCGCGCGGTGCGTGGCTCAGGGTGGTCCCACCCGAGCGACCACCAGCCCCTGCCAGCGAGCGGCGCGCCGGTCGGCATCGGTGGCCGCGTACGCGCCCGCGGCCAGCGCCTGCGTCGGGAGGCCGATCAAGGCGTCGCGGAGCGCCTGGCGGCGCACGTTCGCTCCGTCGTCGAGACCGAGCGCGGCCACCTGCTCCATGCCGGCGCGCAGCCAGACGAGCGCGTCGTCGACCTGCGCGAGCACGGCGCGGTCGGCCGGCGAGGCCGCGTTCGGATCGCCGGCGAGCACGCGGCCGACGAAGGCCGCCACGGCGTCGTGGTGGGGGTGGTCGGCGGGTAGCCGGTCGGCGAGCGCGGCCGGCGTCAGGGGGACGCGGACGCCGGTCCAGGGGTCGCCGTCGCCTCGTGGCGCGCCACCCCCGATCCGCGCCCGCTCCAAGAGCCATGCCGGCAGCGCCTCCGGGCGCGCGTAGACGTGCCCCTCATAGCCGCGCGCCCGGAGGGCGTCCAGGGCGCGCGGCAGGTCGAGCGGCAGGCCCCACACGACGACGGCGCCGGGTTGGCGGGTGGCGATCCACAGCGCCTCGGGGGTGAGGACGGCGGCGTCGGCCGGGTAGCGCGCCTCGCCCGCTAGGGTTCGACCGGCGTCGGCGAGGGCGCGCTCGAAGGCGGCGATCGCGGCGTCGCCGAAGGGGGTGGCGAGCGTCATGAGCGCCAAGCTGGTCTTGCCCTCGCCGGCGGCGTCGACCGCGATGGCGGTCAACCGCGTCCGGTCGTCGGCCGCCAGCGCGAAGGTCCGGGTGGTGCCCTCGAGGTCGACCGGGGTGAGCGCCAAGAGCAGCGTCCCCGACGCCTCGAGCTCGGCGGCCACCCGCTGGGTGGCGGTGGTGGTGGTGCAGCAGACGACCGCGGCGGCACCGTCGGCGACCAGCTCCGCGGCGAGGGCCGCGGCGCGCGCCGGGTCGCCGGCGTCGTCGCGGACGTCGACCTGGAGTGGCGTCCCGAAGACGCCGCTGCTAGCGACGCTCGCGGCGAAGCGCTCGGCGGCGTGGGCCTGGAGGACGCCCGTGGCGCTCGCGGGCCCCGTGCGCGAGACGATGACGCCGACGGTCCAGGCGGTGGGTTGCTCCAGGGCGAGGCCCGCGAGGGCGGCGAGGGCGATGGCAAGAAGCGGGCGGCGGTGCATACCTCGTCCTACCGCATCGGGGGGTGAAGGCGGTGAACGCCGTCGCCGGGCGCGCGTCCGCCTGGTACCGTGGCGTCCGATGCGGCCCCTGGCGGTGCTCTTCTCGGTCCTGGTAGCTGTCGTCGGCGGTGCCGCGCACGCGCAGGGCGTCTCGATCGTGGTGCCGCCCGACCGCTTCGTCGCGCCCGACGCGTTCGCGACGCTCGTATTCCGGGTGGAGGCGACCGCAGCCGTGGAGGCCGACATCGCCGCCGACGTCGACGCCGGTTGGACGGTGCTGCGGCCGCCCGGTCGGCAGCGCCTCGAGGCCGGTCTCAGCACCCCCGTCGCGGTGACGATCCAGGTGCCCAGCGCCGCTGCGGCCGGCAGCCGCGGCGAGGTCCGCTTCACGGTGGACGCGCCCAGCGGAGTCGTCGAGCGGGTGGTGGTGCTGACGGTGACCGAGCGCGTCGACGTCGGTCTGCAGGCCCCCGCCGAGTACACGATCGGGACCGACGGGTTCGAGGTCGTGGTGTCGAACGGGGGCAACGTCGAGGAGCGCGCCACGCTCGAGGTCCGTCGCGACGGCGCGGTCCTCGATCGGCGGTCGCTCGAGCTGGCGCCCGCCGCGAGCGCGCGCGCGCGGTTCGACCCCACCGAAGAGGGGCTTCTCGAGGTCGTCCTCACGACCGAGCGCGGGGCCGAGCTTCGTCGCAGCGTGCGGGTCCTGCGCTTCGGGACGGGCCTGGACGCGCCCTTCGCCCTCAGTGGCGAGGTCGGGGCGACGTTCGGCACCTCGGGTCGCCGCGCGCTCGTCGTCGGTCTGCAGGGCGCGCTGTCGGACTTCGTGACCGTCGACGCCCGGGTCGACGTGGCGGCGTGGACGCGGTCGTACGCCGCGGCCGAAGCGACCTCCTGGACGGTACGCCTGGGCGCCGGCTGGCGCGACCCGTTCGGCTTGGCCCTACCCTCCGATCCTGGGGTCGCCGCCTGGTGGCAGGGCGACGCCTGGGGCGTGGCGGCCCACGCGGGCTGGTTGGGCGAGGACCGCTTCGGCGGCACCGTCTCGGTGGGGTGGACGGCCGGCTCGACGTTGGTGGCCGGTGGCCTGGGGGTTCGACACGGCGCGACGATCGTGGGGTTCCGCGCCACGGCGACGCCGCGTGCGGGGCTCGACCTGGTCGGGACCGCTGGGCTTCGGGGCGGCGCGGTCGACGTGTCGCTGCAGGTCGACGTGCGCGAGGACCGGGCCGACTCCCGCGTTGCCGTGGCGGGCCTGGGCCTGACCGGCGCGGCGTCGAGGCTGGACCTGGGCGTGCGTCATCGCGTCGGGCCCGCGGAGGTCTACGTCGACGGCACCGTGCCGATCGGCCCGTCGACGGCCTGGGCGGGTCGCGTCGGGTTCCGCGAGGCGCCCGTCACCCCGATGGCCGGGACCGTCGAGATCGCCGCGCAGGCCGGGACGGCGACCTCGTTCGCGCGCGTCGGGTACCGGACCGAGGTCGGCGCCGGATGGCGCGCCGGATCCACGGGTGGGATTCGGTACGACACGGACGGGTTCGGCGTCACCTTCGACGCCTCGGTCGCGCGAGCGGGTACCGACCCGATCGACCTGGACGCGCGGCTCGACTACCGCCCCGCGACCGGTCGGGTCGGTGGCCGCGTGGGCGCGCAAGCGCGGTTCGCGACGGACCCGCTGGACGTGTCGCTCGCGGTGGGGTGGGACCTCACCGAGCGCGACGTCGCGGCCGGCGCCGTGGTCGCCTGGTCCGAGGGCCCCTGGTCCTGGGAGCT
>JARGGE010000035.1 GCA_029210865.1 Trueperaceae bacterium | reverse complement strand
AGGCGGGGCGCGCGCGGCCGCGGGGCGCGGCGCAGCGGCGCGGCGGCGCAAGGCTGCGGGAGCGGCACCGGCGCGACCGCCGGGGTGCCCAGACCCCCCACCTCGACCAGCGCGTGCACGTGGTCGCCGGTCCCCGGCAGGTGCACGTGGCCCACCTCGGGCAGCGACGCCGCGAGCGCCACGGCGACCGCCGCCTGCAGGAGCAGGACGGCGAGCGCGGTGCGGGCGCCGGCGTGGAGCGCGAGGGCGAGGCGGTCGGGCATGCTGGGCGCATCCTACGCGCCATGGGCGCGCGACACGGGCGCCGCCGGCGACGGAGCCCCCCTTCGCGTTCACGGCGCGTGAACGCCCCGGCGGACACGCTCGCGTCGGAGGTGATCGTGTTCCGGACCCGCACCGCGCTCCTGCTCGCCGCGTCGCTCGTCGCCGTGGGCGCCCTCGCCTACGGATGGCCGCGCCCTGACGCCGCCGCCTGGCTGGCCACGCTCGCCGGCAGCTGGCCCACGCTGTGGTTCGCTGCCGGGTTGGTGCTCGCGGGGACCGCGCTCGTGCATGGGCCGAGCGCGCGGCGGCGCGCGGCGGTGGCCTGGGGCCTGGCCGCGCTCGCGACGGAGGCGCTCCAACACCCGGCGCTCGCGTCGCTGCCGTTCCCCGACGGCCCCGCCAGCGCCCGCTTCCACCCGTCCAGCTACGCGCACCGCGGGACCTTCGACGCGTTCGACCTCGTCGCCGCGCTGCTCGGCGGCGCGATCGGCTGGGTCCTCGCCGGCGCCCTGGTTCGCGCAGGCCCGCTCGCCCGCGGTCGCGCGACGGCGACCGCGTCGGCATCCGGCGCCGCCCTCGGCGCCGCGGGGCGCCTGGGGCCCTCGCCCGCCGCGGCGCGCTGCTCGTGCTGGCGGCCGCCGGCACCGTCGCGACCAGCCCCCCGCCCGGGCCGTACGTCTCCGTGACCCTCGAACCGTCGGTGGTCTGCGAGGGCGACGAGGTGCGCGTGGCCTGGACCGGCTACCGCGGCGACGGCGACGACCCGCCCGACCGCGGGGTGCTGAACGCCGTCCCCACCGACGCCTTCACGCCGGCGCTGGTGGACCTCGAGGTCGCGGTCCCGGGTGTGCTCGACGTCGTGGCCGCACGATCCGGGGGGGTCGCCGCGGAGCCGGGACCGTACGGCACCGCCGAGGGCTTGTCGTCGCTCGTGCACGTGCGTCCGTGCGACGCCGCCGGCCGCCAGTACCGCCACGACGACGCCCGGGACGTGGTGGCGCTCGCGGCGGCCCCGAGCGGCGCCGAGGTGGTCGCCGCGCTGCGCGGGCCGAGCGCCGTCGATCGGCTCGCGCGCCTCGACGCCGACGCGAACGAGGTGGCGACCGCCTTCGTCACCGGCGAGTACGGCGGTCGCGTCCGCGACGTGGCGGTCGCGCCGGACGGGACGGTCGTGGCGGTCGGCTGGCGTCCGCTGGCGGCGGCCGGGAGCGCCACCGAGGCGGTCGTGTGGCGCTGGCCGGTCGGCGGCCAACCGGACGCCGGCACGGCGATCGCCCCGACGACCCCCGGCCTCTTCGCGAGGGCCGCCGCCGTCGCCATCGACGCTGGCGGCCGGACGTGGGTCGCCTGGACCGAGGGGCCGTCCGGCCAGACCCTCGCGGCCGTCACCGGCATCGCGCCCGACGGCGCGCACGTGGCCACGTACGCCATGGCGCCGGACCCCCCGAGCCAGGCGCTCGCCCTCGCGGTCGACGCGCTCGGGCGACCGACGCTCCTCGCGCTGGCCGCGGCCAGCGCCACCACGACCGCCAACCTGGCCGTCCACGCGCTCGACGCCGACGGCGCACCGCGCTGGACCCGCGGCGCGTCGAGCTGGGAGACGGCGGCGCTCGCGTCCGGCGCGCCGGCGAACGGCCGCACCTTCGGGTGCGCCCGCGCCGACGTCCCCGGAGCGCTCGCCTGGTCGGGCGGCGCGGTCGTGGCCGGCTCGACCCAGGGGGCCCTGGCCACGACCCTCGATCCCGACGGGCTCGCCGAAGCCTTCGTGCTGCGCTTCCCCGCCGGCGCCCCCTGAGCCTCCGGCGCCTGGGCGCAACGATGGTGCATTCGTCCACGCGCCGGGCGGTCGGTGCGCGCTACCGTGCCCGCACCGACCGCCGCCGACCCACCCGTTCCAGCGAGGAGCCCACCATGCCGCACCCCCGCCGCCTCCGGCGCGCGCTGCCCGTCCTGCTCGCCACGGTGCTCGCGCTCGCGCTCGCACCCACCGGCCTGGCCCAGAACTGCGCGCGCGAGATCGAGCCGAACGACACCCCCGCGACCGGGACCCCGCTCGATGGGCGCACCTGCCTGGTCGGCGCGCTCGAGGGCGAGGACCAGGACGCGTGGTGGTGGGTGGTCGACGAGGCGGCCGCCGAGCTCGCATGGCATCTGGAGATCGAGAGCATCCCCGGCCAGCTCACGCGTCTCGACGTCCTCCGCGTCGACTTCGCCGCGAACGGCGTCGACGTGGCCGGCTTCGACACGCTGCTCGGCTTCGGGACGGCGGACGGCCGCATGAACGCCAGCGAACCCTTCCTGGTCGCCCCCGGGCGCTACCTGCTCGCGCTGTCGAAGAGCGGTGGCGAAGGGGACTACGTCGTCCACCTGCGCGCCGGTGACCGCCTCGCTCGGGGCCGCAGCGAGGGGCGCGCCGACGCGGACGCCGCCGGTGCCTTCGCGCGCGCCACCGTGCTCGAGGGGCCGACCGACATCGCCTGGACGCTCGGCGCCGACGCGGCCACGCAGCGCTGGGCGGTGCGCGCCCAGGGGGCGATCGGTGCCCCGCCCACCCTCGAGCTGCTCGACCCGAGCGGCGCCCGGGTGGGCCGGGCGAGCGCGGACGAGCTCGGGCGCGTCGCCCTCGCCAGCCTCGGCCTCACCGCCGGCACCTACCGGATCCTCGTCGACGGCGTCGGGCCGCTGACCCTCGACGCCGTGGCCACCGGCACCGTCACCGACGGCGACGAGGTCGAGCCCAACGACCGTTGGGAGCAGGCGAACCTGCTGACCTTCGACCGGCCGCTGCGCGGCACGGGCACCAACCCGGACTACTTCGTCATCGAGGTCGGCCCCGAGCAGGCCGGGCGACCGTGGGACCTGGTCGTCGAGGCGAGCGACGACATCGACGTGCGCGTCTTCGACGAGGCGCGCACCGAGCTCCAGCGTCGACGCGGCAGCGGCGGGACGCTGCGGGGGCTCGTGTTCGCCGAGGGGACCTACGGTCTGACCGTGCAAGACGGTAGCGACGGCGCCTACACGCTCACCTTCGCCCCGGGCGAGCCGCTCCAGGAGGGCTACGAGATCGAACCGAACGACGCCCTGGCCGGCGCGACGCCGCTCGGGGCCGACCTGACCGTCCGCGGCACCTTGACGCCACAGGACCGCGACACCTTCCGGTTCGAGGTGGAGGGGGCGCCGCAGACCTGGCGCGTGCAGGCGATCGGCGACGGCGTCGAGGCGCTGACGGTGCTGGGCGCGAGCGGCGAGGAGGTCCAGCGGCTGCGAGGCGACGGCGGGCGCGTCCGCATCGACCAGCTCGTGCTTCTTCCCGGCACGCACTACGTGCAGGTGACCGGCGACGAGGGCGCGTACGCGCTGCGGCTGCTCGCGCTCGGGCCGGCGCCGGAGCCACCGGTGCCCGACCCGCGGGCCGAGCCCGACGAGGAGCCGGCGCCGCTGACCGCCGCGCCTGCCGCACCACCCATCGAGGACGTCGCGGCCGCCGGCCCGCCCCCGCCGCCCGGAGCGATCGAGACCGAGCCCAACGGCGACCTCAGCCGCTCCGAGCTGCTCGAGTTCGGGCTCGTGCGGGTCGGGACGATCGGCTCGTCGGACGACGTCGACGTCTACCGCTTCCACCTCCCCGAGGACCGGCCGGTGCGCATCGAGTTGGCGTCACCCGAGGGGTCGGCGCTCTACTTCGACCTGATGGAGGCCGGGGTGCGCGCGGAAGCCGACGCCCCGGGCGGGCGCGCCTGGCTCGAACGCACGCTGCTCGCCGGCCCCTACGAGCTGCGCGTGGACGACCGGGTCGGCGACACCGGCTGGTACCAGCTGCGGATGATGCCGCTCGACCCGCTCGCCCACCCCGCCGACCGCGAGCCGAACGACACGAGCGCGACCGCGCGGCCGCTCCCGAGCGACCTGCGCGTCGTCGGCCACGTCGGCGAGACGAGCGACCCCGACTTCTACCGGCTCCCGACCTTCGCGACGCCGGTGCGCGTCGAGCTCACCGCCGACCTCGCCGCGGGCATCCAGCTCGCGCTGATGGGCGACGCGACGCTGGGGCGGCCCGACCTCGACACCGGCGCGTACGCCTTCGAGCTGCCTGCCGGCGCGCGGGTCGACCTGCGCGTCACCGGCCGCGGCGCGTACGCCTTCGAGGTCGCCTTCGCCACGCGCCCCGACCCGGGGCAGCTGGCGCCGGCCGCCGGCGCCTCCGACGCGTCCCTCGACTTCGGCCTCCCGACGCTGCCCGTGCAGGCCTTCGCGGCCGACGGCCAGCGCGTCGAGCGCACGCTGTCGGTGCACAACCCCAGCGACCGTGAGCGCACCTTCACGGTCGAGGCCTTCGTCGATCACCCCACCAGCACGGTGGAGGCCCCCGCGACGCTGACGGTGCCCGCCGGCGGCCGCGTCGACCTGCCGGTGACCGCCCACCTGGCCGCCGACCTGCGCGACGACCTCGCGTTGCATCTGACGATCGGCCTGCGCGACGAGGCCGGGATCGCCACCGACACCCTGCGCCTCGCGCCCGTCTGCGAGGCGCCGGCGGTGGCGCCGCAGCCGTGGTGGCCGCTGCCGGAGCCGCTGCTCGGACGCTTCGACGTCGCGTGGCAGGGGCTGGGCGGCCGCGCGCTGGACGAGAAGTCGCAGCGCGCCCGGGTCGCGATCGACGGGCGCGCCACCCCCGCCTACGGCGCCTACCGTGATGCGGACGCGCCGCTCGACGTCGACCTGGCGGGCGACGCGCCGGTGACGCTCCTCGGCACGGTGCTGCACCCGCTCGCCAACGTGAGCGCCGACCGACAAGTGCGCGCGTTCGAGGTCTGGACCTCCCTCGACGGCGCCACCTACACCCTTGCCCTCGCCGGTGAGCTGCGCGCGGCCCGGGTGGAGCAGGCCTTCGTCTTCGAGGCGCCCGTGGCGGCGCGCTTCGCGCGCTTGGTCTTCGTCGAGGACCACCGTGGGAACGCGGGCGGGTACCTCGGCGAGTGGCGCTTGATCGGCGACGACGCCACCGCGCTCGGCGAGCTGAACCTCGCCGACCCCGCGCTGGGCGGCACGATCGTGTGGTCCGACCCGGTGCAGACCGACCGCGACGAGATCCTCGACGCGACGGCGACGCGCACGCGCCTCGCCGGACCGGCCGACGAGGCGACGTGGGTGCTCGGCTTCCACCACGGCCGCGCCGCCCAGGTGGCGCGCCTCGAGTGGCTGCCGCCCACGGAAGGCGAAGCGTCGCAGCGCTTCACCGAGGTGGACGTGTCGGTCAGCCTCGACGGCCCGATCGGCCCCTGGACGTCGCTCGGCGCCTGGGACGTGGCCGGCGACGCGCCGCGCGCGTGGACGCTCGACGCCCCCACGTGGGCGCGCTACCTGCGCTTCGACGCCCGCGGCCACGACCCCGCCGAGCGCGTCCTGTTCCCGCCCACCCTGGTCCGGGTGATCGAGCGAGCGCCCGACGCGACGTACCGCTCCGCCCTCGGCGCCTGGGGCCTCGGGCAGCGCGCGGCGACCTACGAGCACGCCGTCGGCCGGCCGAGCCTGCCCGTCCCGGACGACGAGGTCGACGATGAGACCCCCGAGCGGGCGCGCCCGGTCGCCTCGGGCGCGGCGGCGACCGGCACCGTGTCGGTGGCCGAGGACGTCGACTGGCTGCGGCTGACGGTCCCCGCCGGCGAGAACCGACTGGAGGTGCGTCTCTCGGACGACCCGAGCGTCGCCTACGCGCTGCTCGACGCGGCGGGCGCGGCCGTGACCCACGACGTCGCCGTCGACGGCGACGCGCGCGTGCTCACGGCCTTCGTCGAGCCGGGCGACTACCTGCTGCGGCTCGAGGAGCCCGAGCGCTCGGTGGTCTTCGCCTGGGACACGAGCGGCAGCGTCTCGCCCTACACCCCCATCACGTACACGGCGCTCGCCGGCTTCGCGCGCGACCTCGACCCCGACCGCGAGGTGGTGCAGCTCCTGGCCTTCGACAACCCCGCCCCCATCTGGGTGCTGCCTTACTGGACGGCCGACCCGCAGCGCGCGACCCGGGCCCTCAACGAGTTCGACCGGAAGGCCGACTCGAGCGACTCGTACACCCCGCTGCTCGAGGCGACGACCGCCCTGGGCGAGCGCGAGGGCACCCGCGCGCTGCTGCTGATCACCGACGCCGAGACCCCCGGCCACGACCTGACGGCGAAGCTGTGGCGCGCTTTCGAGGCGGTGCGGCCGCGCGTCTTCACCTTCGAGGTTTCGAGCGGCGGCAACGCCCGCCCCGAGGACCTGATGCAGTCGTGGTCGGCCGTGGCCGACGGCGTCTACGACCTCGCCAGCGGCGTCGGTGACCTCGACGCCGGCTTCGCCCGCGCCTCGTGCCTGCTGCGCCGGCCCAAGCCCTACCGCGTCGAGGTGACCACCGCCTACGAGGCCCCGCCCGGCCCCGGCACGCTGCGGGTGGTGCGCGGTGAAGGCGCCGCCCAGCCGGCGGTCGAGGTCATCTTCGACGCCTCGGGCTCGATGGGCCAGCGCCTACCGTCGGGCGCGTCGCGCATCGACGTCGCCAAGGGCGTGCTGGAGGAGTTCGTGCGGACCGGCCTCCCCGACGACGTCCCGTTCGCGCTGCGCGCCTTCGGCCACATCACCCCCAACTCGTGCGAGACGCGCCTCGACGTGCCGCTGGCCCCGCTCGATCGCGACGCGGCGCTGACCGCGGTGCGCGCGATCGAGCCCAAGCTCTTCTCGCAGACGCCGCTCGCCGCCTCGATCGAGGCGGTCGCCGACGACCTCGCGGGTTCGGCTGGGCCGAAGTCGCTCCTGCTGATCACCGATGGGGTGGAGTCGTGCGACGGCGACCCACAGGCGGCGGTCGAGGGCTTGCGGGCGGCGGGCATGGACGTGCAGGTGGCGATCGTCTCGCTGGGGCTCGACGACCCCGAGGACGTCGCCGCCTTCGAGGCGCTCGCCGAGGCCGTCGGCGCGAGCTACGTGGGCACGAACGACCTCGCGGGCCTGCGTGAGGCGGTCCTCACGGCGCTCGCCGTGCCCTACCAGGTGCTGACGCTCGACGGTACCGTGGTCGCCACCGGCCTCGTCGACGGCGACCCGGTGGAGCTACCCGCCGGCAGCTACCGGGTGCGGGTGGGCACCGAACTGCTCGAGGCGCGCGTGCCCGGCGACGGAGCGGTGGAGGTGGCGACGGGGCGCTGAGCGCCCTCCGGCAGGCGCGACCGGCGCTCACGCGGTGGGGCGCCCGACGCTGCGCCGGACGCTTCGTCCGACCTGCACGGCGGTCACGAGCAGGTACAGCGCGACCGCCAGCGACCCCACGAGGTCGACGGGGCGCGCCGCGGGGTGGTCGGGCGCGAGCCAGACGGTCGCCAGCGCCACCACCACGACGCCGTCCGCGGCCACCTTGGCGGCGTAGAGCCGGCGCTGCGCCTCGATGACCGCGTTGGGACCCAGACGCTGCAGCCGGGCGTAGCGCCGCCAGAAGGCGGCGTTCGTCACCAACCCCAGCCCGGCGATCAGCAGCCCCAGACGGACGTCGCCCCCGGGGGCGAACGTCCGCGCGCGCCCCCCCGCGACGACCAAGGTCACCAGCCCCGACACGGCCAACGCCGCCGCGACCGCTTGGGCCGCGCGGCGCTCCAGCCGCCGGACCTGCCCCGCGCTCAGGTCCGGCCGCCGCCGCCGCTGCCGGACCACGGCCCACGACGTCGTCAACGCGACGAACTCGACGCTGCGGCGCACGAAGTCGGCCAGCTGGGTGGCCGACCGGCTGATCAGCGCCGCGTAGCCGGTAGCGAAGGGCGCCGCCAGGCTCAGCAGCAGCGCGATCGCCAGCGTCCGCTCGCGCTGGCGGCCCGGATCGAAGGGCGGCACGTCCACCGCTCACCAGCCGACCGCGGCGGTGAGCAACAGCCAGGGGAACAGGGCCGCGGCCGCGGACAGCGGCACCGTCAGCGTATCGAGCCCGCCGCGCGAGAAGGTCTCGACGGTGGCCGCGATCGGCGCCACCACCAGCGCGGCCACCAGGCTCACCCACCAGGCGTGCCCGCCGTACCAGAGGAGCGTGGCGAAGGCCGCGCCGGCGGCGGCGACCGCCATCGCGACCGACCCCTCGACCGATTTCGGATCGTGGACCGCCCGATTCGCGACCGGATGCCGCCCCAGCGACCGCCCGACGACCGCCGCGGCCGCGTCGCCGAACCCCCACACCATCGCCGCCGTCGCGACGAGCGGGCGCCAGGCGGGTCCCATGCCCCCCCAGAAGACGGTGATGAGGAGCGCGAAGGTCGCCTGCACGAGCAGCATCTGCCGCCGCAGCTCGCCACCGCCCCGGGTCCGGTCGGTGAGCAGGCGGCGGTAGCTCGCGTGGCGCTCCCACAGCGCCAGGACGGGGTACGCGACGACCACCAGCAGCGAGGCCGCCGCCACCGCGAGGTACCAGGTTTGGAACAGCCCCAGGAGCAGGAAGACGGAGAGCGCGTAGGCGACGTGCTGCCCCTTGCGGACGAGCTCGTGGGGCACGGGCGTCCACGCGCGGAGCGCGATCGGCAGCGCCGCGAGCGTCAACCCGTAGTAACCCATCAGGATCGCCGTGCCGATCAGCGTCTCCTTCATGGCGCTCCCTCTTGGCCCCGGTCCGGTGGACCGAACGCTTCCTCGCACCGACAGCGTTATGAGCTATCTAGATCATAAGTCCCAAGCGCCTCGGATCGCACGCCGCGGTAGCCTCGCCCCGTGCCGATGCCCGACCGCCGCGTCCGCCGCACCCGCGCGGCGCTCGCCACCGCGCTCCTGGCGCTGGCGGCCGAGCGGCCGTTCGGCGACCTCACCATCCGCGACGTGACCGAGCGCGCCGACGTCGGCTACGCCACCTTCTTCCGCCACTACCCCAGCAAGGAGGCGCTGCTGCTCCACGTGCTCGGCGGCATCGTCGACGAGCTCGCCGAGCGGCTGCAGCCGATCGCCGACGCGGGGCTCCTCGCCGACGCGGGGCGCGAGCTGTTCGAGTTCGTCGCCGCGAACGCCGAGCGGCTGCAGGTGCTGCTCTCCGCCCACCACGGGCGCGCGGTCGAGGACGAGCTGCGCGCCGCCGTCGCGGCGCGCGTCCTGGCGAGCCCCGGCTTCCGCCCGCCCGACGGGGTGCCGCCCGAGCTGGCCGCTCACCACCTCGCGGTCGCCTCGCTCGCGCTGGTCGCGTGGTGGCTCGACCGCGGTTTGCCCGAGGAACCCACGCGCATGGGGGCGATCTACGCCCACCTGGTCGTGGCGCCGACGCGCGGGTCGTGACCGCCCCCGCCCGGGGACCGTCGACCCGCGGCGTCCCCGGTGCGATGATCGCGTGATGGCCGAGCCGAGCACGTGGGAGCGCATCGCCGGCGCGATCGCCGCGCGCGCGCCGTGGATCGACGCCGCGCACGCGGGCGCGCTGCGGCTGTTCCACGGCCACCTCGAGGGCGACCCCCGCGTCGTGATCGACGCGTACGGCCGCACCGCCGTGGTGGCGTTCCAGGGCGGACCCGGCGACCGCGACGACCTGGCGACGCTGGTGGCCGCGCTCCCCGCCCATCTGCCCTGGCTCCGCGCCATCGTCGTCAAGGAGCGCGACGGCGCGTCCGATACCGCGCGCCGCGGGCGGGTCGCCTGGGCGGCGCCCGGCGCCGCGCCCGACACCGAGGTGCTCGAGCACGGCGTGCGCTACGCCCTCGACCTGCTGCTGAACCAGGACGCCGGCTTCTACCTGGACACCCGCGAGTTGCGCCGCTGGCTCCTCGAGCACAGCGAGGGGCGCACCGTGCTCAACACCTTCGCCTACACCGGCAGCCTGGGCGTCGCCGCCCGCGCGGGCGGCGCCACCCGCGTGGTCCACACCGACCGGAGCGCGCGCTTCCTGGCGGTCGCCCAGGCCTCGACCGCCCTCAACGGATTCGCGGTCGACCGGCGCGACTTCGTGGCGCGCGACTTCTTCTCGTTCGTGCGCGGCGCCAAGCTCCGCGGCGAGCGCTACGACACGGTGGTGCTCGACCCGCCCTTCTTCTCGAGCACCGAGCACGGCGCGCTCGACCTCAACCGCGACACCGCCCGGATGGTCAACAAGGTGCGCCCGCTCGTCGCGAGCGGCGGCCGCCTGGTGGTGGTGAACAACGCCTTGTACCTGAGCGGCGTCGACTTCCTGCTCGAGCTCGACCGGCTGTGCGCCGGCGGCTGGATGACGGTCGAGGCGCTGGTCGGCGTCCCCCCGGACGTCACCGGCACCCCCGCGACGCGCGTGGGTGCGCCGCCGGTCGATCCGGCACCGTTCGCGCACAGCACCAAGATCGCGGTGCTGGGGGTGCGGCACCGGTAGCGGCGCCGCGCACACGCGGCGATCGTCGACCCCCCAACGTGCGCTCTTTGGACGGACCGGTGGCCGCGCGCGACGAGCCCCCCCCGCCGGACCCCGATCCGAGCCTGCGGCAACGCGCACACCGTCGAGGCTGCGCGCGTACTAACGTCAAGCGGAGCCATCGCGCGATCGGCGCCGCCGACCCGGCCCGGGCACCGGCGAGCCTCGCGCGTGGCCGCGAGCCTGGAGGCCCGAATGCAGCGAACCACGTACGCCCGGACCGTCCCGACGCTCATCGCCAGCGCCCTGATCGCGCTCCTGGCCGCCTGCTCCCCGGCGACGCCCGTGCTCTACGTCCTGACGGTCACGACCGCTGGCACCGGTGCGGGGACGGTCACGAGCAGCCCCACCGGTATCGACACGGCCGTCGCCGACGGCGACGAGGCGGACTTCACGAGCGGCACCGTCGTCACCCTCACGGCGACCGCGGGGGCCTTCTCGGCGTTCGGCGGCTGGACCGGCGCCTGCGCCGGCACCGTTGGCGCGACGTGCGACGTCACCATGGACGCTGCCAAGAGCGTCGGCGCTACCTTCGACCTGCTCCTGGGCACGCTGTTCCTGAGCCAGGACGGCAACGCCAACGGGCTCTACTCGATCGACCTCGCGACGGGCGCCGCCACGATCGTCGGCGCGGGCGTCACGAACGTCACCTCGGCCACGGTCGGGTTGGCGGGGCGGGGCGCATCGGACCCGTTGATCGGCTCGCTCCCCTTCGGTGTCGCCGACGTCGCGCTGGATGGCAGCAGCACGACGTCGTTCTCCGGCAACACCGCTGAAGGATTGACCTACGTGGCCTCGACCAACCTGATCTACACGATCCTCAACGGTTCCTTCGGGACCATGTCGCCGACGACCGGTCTGGTCGTCGACGACCTCACCGACCCGGGTTTCGACCTCGAGGGTCTGGCGGCGGACGAGGCATCCGGCCAGATCTACGCGATCGGCGACGGCGACACCAACCTCTGGGTGTACAGCATCGCGTTCGACGCGTGGGCCGTCGTCTTCGACACCGGCGTCAACTGGGACCAGGCCGGCCTCGCGTACAGCGACGCCGAGGGCGTCCTGTACGCCTTCAGTCAGGACGGCTTCGACGGCCTCATCTACCGCATCGACCCGGTTGCGGAGACGGTGACCGAGGTCGGAGACACGGGCCTGGCGGGCAGCCTCGGTGGCGGCCTGGCGTGGGTCCCGGCGAACTGACCTGAAACCGCGCGGACGTCCGTCCGCAGGCATGGAACGAACGGACAGGTGCCCCGACCGGTGTGGTCGGGGCACCTCGTGCGTCGGGGGTGGGCCGAACCACCCCGGCGCCCTCAAGGGTTGTGGTAGACGGGCTCCATCACGGTCCACCCGGCCGCGCCCGGCAGGGGCACCTGCATGGGGTCGCAGCGCGCGAGCCAGGCGCGGTTGCGGGGCTCGGCGTCGAGAGCCGCCAGGTCGCCCTCGAGGTCGTCACCCGTGTACTCGTAGTAGCCGAACTCGTAGAGGCGACCATCGGGGAGCCGCTGCATGAAGATCGAGAAGTTGCGGAGGTGGTGCTTCTGCAGCAGGTCGCGCACCCCCGGCTCGTCGTCGGCGTGCAGCCGCCGGTAGTCCTCGACGGCCTCGTCGCGCAGGCCGATGACCATCCCGATCCGCTGGACCTTGGTGCCTTCCGCGTTCGTCATCCGCGTACCTCCCCGGCGACCGCCCGCGCGCCACTCGGTGCACCGCGATCGGCCGCTCGCGACGGGCGCCGCTTGCGCGACCGTCCCGCCGGTATATATCGTTCTACCTCGACGCAGCACGTCACCGGTCGGTCCGCCCGCGACCCGCGCCTTCGCGCACGGCGCGTGCGATGGACCCCCACCTAGGCGCACCAGGAGCGTGAACATGGACACCTCGATCTTCCGCGGCAGCCTCGCGGCCGTCATGACCCCCTGCGACGAGGCCGGCACCCCGGACTTCGACGTCCTCGTGCGCACCTCGCAGCGGCTCGTCGCCGCCGGCATGCGCGGCGTCGTCTACTGCGGCTCGATGGGCGAGTGGCCGCTCCTGACCGACGCGCAGCGCCAGGAGGGCGTGCGCCGCCTGGTCGAGGCCGGCGTCCCCGTGGTGGTCGGCACCGGCGCGCAGAGCCCAGCCGCCGCCGTGGCCCACGCCGCCCACGCCCGCGAGGTCGGCGCCCACGGGCTCATGGTCATCCCGCGGGTGCTGTCGCGCGGCACCTCGACCCGCGCCCAGCGCGACCACCTCGGGCGCGTCCTGGAAGTGGCCCCCGAGCTCCCCGCGGTCGTCTACAACAGCCCCTACTACGGCTACGAGACCGGCCCCGAGCTGTTCTTCGACCTGCGGCGCGACTACGCGAACCTCGTCGGCTTCAAGGAGTTCGGTGGCGCCGCGGCCCTGACCCGCGCGACCGAGCACATCACCCACGCCGACGACGAGCTGCTCCTGCTGGTGGGCGTCGACACCCAGGTGGTCCACGGCTTCCTGC
>JARGGE010000359.1 GCA_029210865.1 Trueperaceae bacterium | reverse complement strand
AGGCGGTGCGTGCGGCGGAGCGTGTGGCCGTGCACGCCGACGAGAAGGCGAGCGCCAGCGAGGCCGAGCGCGACGCCAAGGGGCGCGCGTACCTCGACGACCCGCTGTTCGCCTACCTGTGGCGACGCGGCTACGGCACCACCGCGTACCGGGCTGGCCCGCTCGCGCGTGCGCTGGACGGGTGGGTGGCCCGCCTCGTGCGGTACACCGACGCGCGGCCGAACTACGCGCGCCTGCTCGAGCTCCCCGAGCGCCTGCGGGCCCACGCGGAGCGCGTAGGCGCCGAGGCGGACGCGGCGCTGGCCGCGCTCCGGGCGCTCGACGAGGCGGCGCGGGCCGCCGACGGGATCCCCCAGCTCGAGGCGGCGCAGGCGGCGGCGGAGGCGCGGCTCGTCGAGGCCGACGCGCGCATCGAGGCGTTGGCCGAGGAACGTCGCGCGGCCCTGGAGGCGTACGAGGCGCTCGTCGGCGGCGACGACCGGCACACGCGCGAGGCGGTGGCCTTCCTCGCGAGCGCCTTCGGGCGCGAGGACCTGCAGAAGTTGCGGCAGGCGGCGCTCTCCACGCCGATGCCGGAGGACGACGCGATCGTCGCGCGCCTGCTCGACCTGGAGCTGCAGCGTCAGGTGGCTGCGGGCGCCGTTCGGGAGCTCAAGGAGGTGGCGGTCCGCGACCGCGCCCGCACGAGCGACCTCGAGGAGGTGCGCAAGCGCTTCACCCGCAGCGGTTTCGACCGGCCCGGGACGACCTTCCCCGACGCCGCCCTGATCGGCACGCTGCTCGTGCAGCTGCTCAACGGCGCGATGACGCGCGACGCGCTGTGGCGCACGCTCGAGCGGCAGCGGCGGTACGAACCTCCGCGCAGCGATCCCACGTTCGGCT
Source organism: Trueperaceae bacterium (assembly GCA_029210865.1). Taxonomy (GTDB): domain Bacteria; phylum Deinococcota; class Deinococci; order Deinococcales; family Trueperaceae; genus JAABTL01. The sequence continues at coordinate 2,351 of JARGGE010000359.1, read as the reverse complement.
CCGGCGGGTTCGGCCGCGGCACGCCGTGGGGCGGTGGCGGCACGTTCGGCTCGGGCGGCTTCGGCGGCACCCAGCGGGCGGGCGGCTCGAGGCCGAGCGGCGGCGGGTTCAAGCCCTCCGGCGGGTCGATCCGACCCAGCGGCGGCTTCCGGACCGGCGGATCGATCGGTGGCGGCGGCAAGTTCCGTACCGGCGGCAAGTTCTGAACGGCGGTCGGCGCCGGGGGGACCTTCGGCGCCGACCGCCGTGCGCGTGCCGCAGCGTGCGCAGGTGGCGCTCAGTCGGCGTCGGTCACGTCCTGGATCCACGAGAGCGCCCGCATGGTGACGGGGAACCCGGCCGTGGTCGCCGCGAGGAAGGCGACGTGGCGCAGGTCGTCGACGCCGATGCCGGCCTCGAGCGCCTGCCGCGCGTGGCTGTGGGTCGCGCCTTCGGACGCGGTGGCGATCGCCAGCGCGAGCTTGACCAGGCGCCGCTCGCGGTCGCTGAGGGGTCCGGCCTCGTGGGCCAGCGAGGCGAAGCGCTCGTACGCGGCGACGAGTTCGGGGTGGTCGTCCTGGAGGCGCAGGAAGGGGGTGGGCTTGGCCATGGTCGGGTCTCCCGTTCTCGGTGGGTTCGCTCTCCATGCTAGTGCGACCGCGTGCCAGGCGTCCATGTTGCCGACGTGAAGGCTTCCTGGCGGCTCGCGTCGAGGGACGAAGGTCCCTGCTGGCCGGACCTACCATGACGGTGGGACGGCCGGGCGGACGCCGGCCGACCGACCCGCGGTCGGTCGCCCGCGCGGCCCGGGCCCCCGGTTCCGGAGGGAAGGGGGTGGGTCGACGCCAGCGGTTCCGGGTGCTGGGTCCCGAGCCCTGCGGGTCACCGAGAGGATGGCGATCATGGCGAACCTCATCCGTCGCCGCGACACCGACCTACCGTCGTTGGTCGAGCCGTTCGACCGGATGGTCCACGAACTCCTGCGTCCGATGACGCTCTGGGCGCCCGAGGTCCCGATGGCGTGGAGCGTGCCCATCGACGTCTACGAGGACGGCGACGACGTCGTCGTGAAGGCGAACGTGGCCGGGATCGATCCGGAGGCGCTCCATGTGGAGATGGCCGACGACGAGTTCCGCCTCTGGGGCACGTTCGAGCATGCGGAGGAGCGCGAGCGCGAGCACTTCCACGTGCGCGAGCGCCGCACCGGCCGCTTCGAGCGGGCGGGCACGTTGCCGTCGGCGATCGACCGGGACTCGGTGACCGCCGAGGTCACCAAGGGCGTGCTGACCGTCCGCGCGCACAAGGCGCCCAACGGCCGCCGGCGTGAGGTGAAGGTCTCGGTCAAGGACTGACCGAGGACGGGCCGTGCGCCCGGCGATCGACGCGCCCCTCGGACGCGCCCGGCTCGACCGGGCGTCCGAGGGGCGTCGTTCGGGTGGCGTCGTCGCCAGCCTGAACACAGCGATCCAATAAGAACGGCGTTCTACAATGCGTACGCCTCGTGGTGGGCGGTGCTCGCGCCATTGGTCCGAGCGTCGACCGATCCGCGTCCGCGCGAGCGGTACCATCGCGCTCGACGATGAGCGACGACGCGCCCCGACCCCTGAACCCCGCGCAACTCGAGGCGACCGCGCTCCTCGACGGCGCGCTGCTCGTGGTGGCCGGGGCGGGCACCGGCAAGACGCGCGTGATCGAGGAACGGACCGCCCGACTGCTCGAGCGCGGTGTTCCGCCCGAGCAGGTCCTGCTGATGACCTTCACGAGGAAGGCGGCCGCCGAGATGCTCGAGCGCGCCGCGGCGCGCCACCCGCTCGCGCGGCGGGTCGACGGCGGCACCTTCCACCACGTGGCGTACCGGATCGTGGCGCGGCAGTTCCGAGCGTTGGGGCTCGCGCGGCCGCCGACCGTGATCGACACCGACGACGCCGCCAACGCGGTCGCGGCGGTGATCCAGCGCCTCGACCTGCAGCGCGACCGTCGGAGCCGCTTGCCGCGTAAGGGGGCGCTCCAGGCCGCGTTCAGCCGGGCGACCAACCTCCGCGTCCCCCTGGCCGATGTGGTGGGGCGCGACCTCCCGGAGTTCGTCGAGCAGGTGGCGACGCTCCAGCGGGTGCGGCGGGCCTGGGCGGCCTACAAACTGGAGCGGGGGTACGTCGACTACGACGACGTGCTGGTGATGGCGACCAAGCTGCTCGAGGTGCCCGACGTCCGCGTCCGCGTCGCCGGCGCCTGGCGCTACGTCCTCGTCGACGAGTACCAGGACGTCAACGCCTGGCAGGCGGAGCTGGCGCTGCACCTGGCCGAGCCGCACGGCAACCTGATGGTCGTGGGCGACCCCAAGCAGAGCATCTACGCCTTCCGCGGCGCCCGCT
>JARGGE010000358.1 GCA_029210865.1 Trueperaceae bacterium | reverse complement strand
CGCCTCGACCTCGGCCTCGGCGAAGAGCGCCTCGCGCGCGCCTTCGGGGAGCCGGGCGCGCACCTCGTCGAAGGCGAGCACCGCGACGGGGCGACCCTCGTGGACGACCCGGTAGCTGGTGCGTTCGGTGGTGAGCTCGACGCGCGGGCGCAGCTGCCACAGCGCCACGTGCTCCGCGAGCCGGCGCGCGACCGGCACGGGCCAGTCGTCGCCGTGCATCGGCGCCTCGAGCTCCTCGCGCTCGTGGCGCGCGCCCGCCACCGTGCCCAGCGTCTTGAGCGTCGCGATCGTGGCGCCGTCGGCCTCGCGGCGCCGCAGCGCCACGCCGGCGGCGGCCAGGCTGGCGTCGTCGTCGTCGAAGTAGCGGTCGACGTGCACCGCGGTGCCGAACGGCACGAAGGCGTACGGCCCGGCGCCCGCGGCGGCGAGGAGGTCCGCCTCGCGCGGGGGTGGGTCGACCAGCGAGTACTTCAGCTCCCGTTCGGTCGGCTCGTGGGGCGGCATCGCCCTAGGGTAGCGCGCTCCCCGGGACCCGTTCGTCCGCGAGGGGACCGGCGTCCCGGGCCGTCGCGGAGCCCGTGGTAGACTCCCCAAAACCCGTTAGGCGCCTCGCCCACGGCCCATACCGCCCCTCGACCCCGCCCCGCACGCGCGGCGGGGACACCCCACCAGGGAGCCTGCCGCATGGCCCAGATCCGCAACGTCGCCCTCCTCTCGCACAGTGGCGCCGGGAAGACGTCGCTGCTCGAGGCCATGCTGTTCCGTGCGGGCGCGATCCCCAAGATGGGGCGCGTCGAGGACGGCAACACCGCCTCCGACGTCGCGCCCGAAGAGAAGCGGCGGAAGGTCTCGATCCACTCCACGGTGCACCCGATCACCTGGGGCGAGCACCGTTTCAACGTGATCGACGCGCCGGGGTACGCCGATTTCGTCGGCGACATCCGCGGCGCCATGGCGGCCGCCGACGGCGCGCTGGTCGTCGTGTCGGCCGTCTCGGGCGTGGCGGTGGGCACCGAGCGCGTGTGGACCAGCGCGACCGAGCGCGAGCTCAACACGATCGTCGTGATCAACAAGATGGACCGCGAGAACGCGGACTTCTTCCGCACCATGGCGGCCCTGGAATCGAGCCTGCCGGGCAACCTCGCGGCCGTCCAGGTGCCGATCGGCCAGGCCGAGGACTTCCGCGGGATCGTCGACCTGCTCGACATGGTCGCGTACACCTGGGTGGGCGGCGAGAAGAGCCAGATCCCGATCCCGGACGAGGTGGCGGGCGTCGCGGAGAGCTACCGCGAGCGCCTGGTCGAGTCGGTCGTCGAGACCGACGACGACCTGATGATGAAGTACCTCGAGGACCAGGACCTCGACCCGCTGACGCTCAAGGCCGCCTTCTTCCGTGCGGTGCGCGCGAACCTGCTGCAGCCCGTGCTCGTCGCGTCCGCGACCGAGGCGATGGGCATCTCGCTGCTCCTCGACTTCCTGGCGCAGGGGGTGCGCGACGTCGAGCACCACCGACCGCTGCGCGTCGCGAGCGGCACGATGCCGCCGCTCGGTGCCGACGGGCCCTTCACGGCGCGCGTGTTCAAGACGGTCGTCGACCCCTACCTGGGCAAGGTCTCGATGATGCGGGTGCTCACGGGCAGCCTCAAGGCCGGCCAACCGCTGCGCGACACCACCCAGGACGCCGACGTGCGCGCCGCGCACCTCTACGTGCCGCAGGGCGGCAAGCTCGAGGAGGTCGCCGAGCTCGAGGCGGGCATGATCGGGGCGATCACCAAGGCCGACGCGGTCAAGACCGCCGACACCCTCGCCGCCCCCGGCGTCGACGTGGTCCTCGCGCCCATTCGCGTCCCCAGCCCGGTGATGGCGGTGGCGCTGACGCCCAAGACGCGCGCCGACGACGACAAGCTCAGCGAGGGCCTGGGCAAGCTCCTCGAGGCCGACCACACCCTGGAGCTCGTGCGCGACCCCGACACCAAGGAGACCGTCCTGTGGGGGATGGGCCATGTGCACCTGGAGGTCGCGGTCGCCGAGCTGGGTGAGCGGTACGGCGTGCAGGTCGACATCAAGCCGCCCAAGGTGAGCTACCGCGAGACGATCGCCGGGGCCGGCGAGGCGCGCTACCGCCACCGGAAGCAGAGCGGTGGCGCCGGTCAGTTCGCCGAGGTGGCGCTGCGGGTGGCGCCGCTGCCGCGCGGCTCCGAGTTCGAGTTCAAGTGGGCGGTCGTGGGCGGCACCATCCCCACGCAGTTCCAGAGCTCCTGCGAGAAGGGCGTGCGCGCCGGGCTGGCCAAGGGGCCGCTCGGGTACCCGATCGTCGACGTCCAGGCCGAGGTGTTCGACGGCAAGGACCACCCGGTCGACAGCAAGGACATCGCCTTCCAGACCGCCGCGGCCGAGGCCTTCAAGGAGGCCTGCGCCGCCGCCAAGCCGGTGCTGCTCGAGCCGCTCGCGCTCCTGAAGGTGCGCGTCCCCGACCGCTTCACGGGCGACGTCATCAGCGACCTGAACGGCCGTCGCGGCCGGGTGCTGGGCATGGACACCGAGGGCTCGGTCAGCGTGATCAGCGCCCACGTGCCCATGAGCGAGGTGCGCGCCTACTCCGCCGACCTGCGCTCCATGACGGGCGGCCGCGGCGCCTTCTCGCTCAAGCTCGAGCGCTACGAGCCCGTGCCGGGGAACCTGGTCGACAAGGTGCTCGCCGAGGCGAACGCGGACGCCGCGACCGCCGGCTGAACCTCGAGCTCGTTCCGAACGAGGGCGCGCCCCGCCGCCGGCGGGGCGCGCCCTCGTGGTCCAGGGACGCCTGCGGGTCAGACGGCGAGGGTGGCGAGCTGTTCGGTCACGTCCTTCGCCAGCTCGGCACCCATCTCGGCGGCGTCCTTGGCGTCGCCGCTGGTGCTCGCCTGCAGGGTGGTGCCGTCGGCGACCACGGCGCCGAACAGCGTGAGGTCGCCCTCGTCGTCGATGCTCGCGAGCGCCCCCACCGCGCGCTCGGTGAGCCCGGCCGCGAAGGCCCGCTCCGCCTGGGCGCGCTCGTAGCTCGGCCGGTGCTGGAGCGTGTAGGCGAGCTCGGCGGCGGCGTCGTCGTCGGCGCGTGCCACCAGACCGAAGGCCCCCTGCCCGGGGGCCGGCGTGAAGACCTCGACGTCGAGCAGCGCGTCGATGCGGTCGCGCCGCTCGAGCGCGATCAGGAGCGCGGCCGGCAGCAGGAGCGCGTCGCGCTCGCCGGCGACGAGCCG
>JARGGE010000357.1 GCA_029210865.1 Trueperaceae bacterium | reverse complement strand
AGACCGTGGTCTGGAACGGCCCGCTCGGCGCCTTCGAGATCGAACCCTTCAACGCCGCGACCGATGCCGCCGCCGAAGCCGCGGCCCGCCTGACCGAGGAAGGCCGCCTGCTCACGGTCGCCGGCGGCGGGTGGCTCAAGGTCGGCAGCGACGATGCCCCCACCGAAGCCGAGTTCCGGTCGGTCCTCACCGACCTGACCGCGATCCAGATCCTCGGGGACTACGAGGCCCCGCAGCGCTTCTTCGACTTCCTCTACGGCGGCGTCGGCTTCGACAACCCGACGCTCGCGGCCACCGGCCAGACCGCCATCACGAACGATTTCGACGGCGGCGCCCTCGCGGCCGGCAACTTCCGCGGCCTCCTCAACCTAGAGGTGCCCGTGAACGACGGCAACCTGTCGGTGACCGAGGGCGTCGTGAACCTGCGCGACGACCTCAGCGGCATCGCCTCCGGCGCCACGGTCGCGCTGACCGGTGACGTCCAGACCTTCGTGCTCGGGCGCGACCAGAGCTTCCGGGCCTTCAGCAACAACATCCTCGAAGAGAGCCAGGACTACACGCTCGGCATCAACCCTGCGGCCATCGCCGACTACGGCAGCCTCAGCACCCGTTACACGTACCCGGTCGTGGGCGGCAGCGACGCGGTCACCCTGCGCGGCGAGCTCCCCGACGCCGCCTCCGGTACCTGCGAGCTGTCCATCTCCTGGAGCTTGCGCACGGTCGAGTAAGCCGGCCCTCCTGCGCGCCGACCGATCCGGTCGGCGCGCCCACCCCTTCGCCCCCCGGGCCCGCGCCTTCGCGCGGGCCCGGTCGCGTGTCGGCGCCATGGCGTCGACGCGTGGTCCCGGGCCCGATTCCGGCTCGGAGGGCCCGGAACGCCGTCCCAGGAACCCCGGCGCGCACCCCCTCACCGAACGCCCACCTTGACGCCGGTCGCACGTGCCCGTAACCTCGGGAGTCCGTCGCCGCCTCGCGTGCGTGCGGTCGGCACGGGGCCTTAGCTCAGCTGGGAGAGCGGTCGCTTTGCAAGCGATAGGTCGCCGGTTCGAATCCGGCAGGCTCCACCACCCGCCGCCAGCCGCGACGCGGTCCCCCGCGTCGCGGGCGGCCCGGATCGGGACATTCGTCCCACCGGGTGCGTCCGACGGCCCGTGGTAGCGTGCGGCATGTCGCGGTAACGGTCGGAACACCGTCCAGCACGCGCCATCCGCCGCCCGACCGAGCCGGCTCCCGAGCCCGAACCAGGAAGCCGTCGCGTCGGGTCGATTCTGGTAACCCCCCGAGGAGGTCTCTCTGCACCCGCTCCTGCATCCGGTCCCCCCGGGCCCTCCGCGTCCCTCCGCGCGCCCGGCCCCCAGCGCCGCGCGCCCGGAGGCGTTCGCGCCCGATCGTTCCCCCCCATCCCACCCCGAGGTCACGGACTGATGCCGCAGATCTTCCCTCCGAACGCCAACGCCTTCGCGAAGTGGGCCATCGTCGGCGGCGCCGTCTTCGTGGCCCTGCTCGCCGTGGCGCTCACGATCTACGCCCGCACGATCACCTACGCCGTCGGCGTCCCCGTCGCCCAGCCGGTCGACTACCCCCACAACCTCCACGTCGCCCAGTTGGGCATGGACTGCCGCTACTGCCACACCTCCGTCGAGGTCGCCGCGTCCGCGAACGTCCCGCCCACCGAGACGTGCATGACCTGCCACTCGCAGGTCCGAGTCGGCGCGCCCGCCCTCGAGGCGGTCGCCACGAGCTGGTCCTCGGGCCTCCCGATCGAATGGAACCGCGTCCACGACCTGCCTGCGTACGTCTATTTCAACCACAGCGCGCACGTGAACAACGGGGTCGGGTGCAGCACCTGCCACGGCCGCGTCGACGAGATGACCCAGATCTGGAAGACGGAGCCGATGACGATGGGCTGGTGCCTCGAGTGCCACCGTGCGCCCGAGAACTTCGTCCGCCCGCGCAGCGAGGTGTTCAACATGGCCTACGTCCCGCCGGCCGACCAGCTCACGCTCGGGACCGAGCTCGTTGCCGCGTACCACATCGACACCGACAAGCTCCCGCAGTGCTCGACGTGCCACCGATGAGCGTCGCCGTCCTCGTCGATCCCATACTCGACGCCGGCGGCGTCGACCTCGCCGCGGTGCGCGCCAAGCTCGCCGAGCAGCAGGGTGCGGCCTACTGGCGCAGCCTCGACGAACTCGCCGACACACCCGACTTCCAGGAGTTCCTGCGCAAGGAGTTCCCCCGTCAGGCGGCGCCGCTCGAGGCTTCGCTCGACCGCCGCGACTTCCTCAAGCTGCTCGGCGCCTCGCTGGCGCTCGGCGGGCTCACCGCCTGCGCTCGGCCCCCCGCGGCCCGTGAGGCCATCGTCCCCTACGTGCAGGCCCCGGAACACCGCATCCCGGGCAAGCCGGCCTACTTCGCCACGGCCCTGCTCGATGCCGGGTACGCCGAGGGCGTGCTGGCCGAGAGCCACGAGGGGCGGCCCACGCACGTCGAGGGCAACCCCGACCACCCCGCCAGCCTGGGGGCCACCCACGCGATCGCCTCGGCCGCCGTCCTCTCGCTCTACGACCCCGACCGCTCGCAGCAGCTCGCCGAGAACGGCCAGCCGCGCTCCTGGACCCAGTTCGCCGACGCCGTCGGCGGCGCGCTCACGGCCCTGCCCGATGGCGCCCGCCTGCGCCTGCTGACCGAGACGGTCACCTCGCTCACGCTCGCTGCCGAGATCGAGGCGCTGCTCGCCACGTACCCGGGCGCCCGCTGGCACCAGTGGGACCCGCAGCGCGGCGACGGCGCCGTGGCCGGCCTCCGCGCCGCCTTCGACGCCGGTGGCGCCGCGGTGGCGCCGGTCTTCGACCTCACGCAGGCCGACGTCGTGGTCTCCTTCGGCGCCGACTTCACCAACGCCGGCCCCGGGCGCCTGCGCTACGCCAAGGACTTCGCCCGCCGGCGCCGCGTGCGCTCGGCCGAGGACGGCATGAACCGGCTGTGGATGGTCGAGACCAGCCCCACGCCCACCGGCACCCTCGCCGACCACCGCAAGGCGCTCGCCCCGGCCGAACTCGCGGCCCTCGCGGCCTGGGTGGCCACCGAAGCGGGCGTCGCCGACGTCCCCGGCGCCGCCCTCCCCGAACGCGTCGAACGCGCCTGGGCCGACGCCCTGGTGGAGGACCTGCGCGGCCACCGCGGCCGCAGCGCCGTCCTGGCCGGTCACGACTAGCCGGCGGTCGTCCACGCCCTCGCG
>JARGGE010000356.1 GCA_029210865.1 Trueperaceae bacterium | reverse complement strand
GTTGCGCTCGATGTTGGCGCTGCAGGCGGTGGTGCGTCGCGACGGCCAGCGCCTCGCGATCGACGCCGAGGACCTGGTGCCCGGCGACGTGGTCCTGGTCGAGTCGGGCGACCGGGTGCCCGCCGACGTGCGGCTGCTCGAGGCGCACAACCTCCGGGCCGAGGAGGCGCCGCTCACCGGCGAGTCGGTGCCTGCGGCCAAGGCGCGGGCACCGGTGGACGAGGACGCCGCGCTGGGCGACCGGACCTCGATGCTGTACGCGGGCACCACCATCGCCTCGGGCGCCGGCGCCGGCGTGGTGGTCGCCACCGCCGGCGGTACCGAGGTGGGCCGCATCGGGGCGCTCGTCGCCGGCGTCACGCAGCTCCAGACGCCCTTCCTGAGCGCCATCGACCGCTTCTCGAAGGTCCTCGCCTACGCGATCCTCGCCTTCGGCGCCGTGCTCTTCGCCTTCGGGGTGCTGGTCCGCGGCTACGCGCTCGACGAGATCTTCCTGACCGTCATCGGCTTCGCCGTCGCCGCGATCCCCGAGGGGCTGCCCGCGGTGATCACGATCATCCTGGCGCTGGGCGTGCAGCGCATGGCCAAGCGCCGCGCCATCGTCCGGCCGCTGCCGGCGGTCGAGACGCTCGGCTCGGTGAACGTCATCTGCTCGGACAAGACCGGCACCCTCACCCGCAACGAGATGACCGTGCGTCGGGTGGTGCTGGCGGGCGGCCGCCTCGAGGTGTCCGGCGAAGGCTACGACCCGGTCGGGCGCGTCGAGCGCGACGGCCAGGCCGTGGCCGACGAACCGACCCTGCGCGAGCTCGCGCGCGCGGCGGCCTTGACCGCGGAGGCCGAGTTCCGCGTCGCGGAGGGTGGCGGCCGCACGCTGAGCGGCGACCCCACCGACGGCGCCGTCGTGGTGCTCGCCGAGAAGCTCGGGCTCGACCGCGCGGCGCTGGCGACGCTGCCGCGGGTCGACCGGCTCCCGTTCGAGTCCGACGCGCGCTACGCCGCGAGCCTGCACGCCGACGGCGACGCTCAAGTGCTCTACGTCAAGGGTGCGCCCGAGCGCCTCCTCGACCTGTGCGACCGGCAGCGCAGCAGCGATGGCGGCAGCGAACCGCTCGACCGCAGCTACTGGGAGGCAGCGGCGGCCGACCTCACCGGCGCCGCCTCCCGGGTGCTCGCGGTGGCCGCCAAGCGCCCGGAACCCGCCCTCGACGACCTGGCGCGTGCGGACGCCGAGCACGGGCTCGAACTGCTCGGGCTCCTCGCGATGATCGACCCGCCGCGGGAGGAGGTGGCGGCGTCCGTCGCGCCTTGCCGGCGCGCCGGCATCCGGATCGTGATGATCACCGGCGACCACGCCCTCACGGCGAGGGCCATCGCCGGCCAACTGGGGATCGGCGACGGTGCGCCCGCGGTCTCGGGCCCCGACCTCGAGGACCTGGACGAGGCGGGCTTCGACCGGGTCGTCGCCCGCACCGACGTCTTCGCGCGCGCGAGCCCCGAGCACAAGCTGAAGCTGCTCGAGGCGCTCCAGCGCGGCGGCGCGGTCGCGGCGATGACCGGCGACGGCGTCAACGACGCACCGGCGCTCAAGCGCGCCGACGTCGGCATCGCCATGGGGCTCAAGGGCTCGGAGGCCGCCAAGGACGCGTCCGAGATGGTGCTCGCCGACGACGACTTCACCACCATCGCGCGTGCCGTCGAGGAGGGGCGCGCGATCTACGACAACCTCAAGAAGACGATCCTGTTCATCCTCCCGACCAACGGCGCCGAGGCGCTCGTGGTGATGGTGTCGGTGCAGGTCGTGCTCTCGGAGCTCCCGATCACGCCGGTGCAGATCCTGTGGATCAACATGGTCACGGCCGTCACGCTGGCGTTGGCGCTGGCGTTCGAGCCGCCCGAAGCGACCGTGATGCGGCGCCCGCCGCGCGACCGCGACGAGCCGATCCTGTCGCGGTACCTCGTCTGGCGGCTGGCGTACGTGTCGGCGGTGATGGGGGGCCCGACGCTCTGGGCGTTCTTCGCGCTCTACGCGGCCACCGACGACCTCGCGCTCGCCCGCGCGGTGGCGATCAACGTGCTGGTGGCCGGCGAGGCGGCGTACCTGATCAGCACCCGCTTCCTGACCGCGAGCGCGCTCTCGCGATCGCGCTTCTTCGCGAACCCGGCCGTGTTCGTCGCGATCGGCCTGCTGGTGCTGCTGCAGGCGGGGTTCACCTACCTGCCGCCCATGCAGCGCTGGTTCGGCGTGGCCGGACTCGAGGCGGGCCACTGGGGCTTCGTCGCCGCGGCCGGCCTCGCGGTGTTCGCCGTCGTCGAGCTCGAGAAGGCAGCGGTCCGCTGGTGGGCGACGCAGCGGACGGTGCGCAGGGAGACGCGGCACCGGCCCGCCTGAGGTCGCGCCGGCGGGACGGTCGGCCTGCGGCGCCGGCCGACCGTCAGGGGCAGAGGTCGAGGACCGGCGCGCCGCCGAAGACCGCGTCGACGAGCGCGTAGAGCGACGGGTCGTACGCCTGGAGGTCGACGCGGGTGGCGATGGTGTGGTGGACCCCGTCGGCCGGCTCCGCGAAGCCGTTGACGTCGAAGTAGCTCTGCACGCCTTCCGCCCAGTACTCGATCGCGTTCGTGGCGGCGTACGTGTCGGTCCACCGACCGGCGTCCATGGCGTCGGCGTACGCCGCCTCGAGGCGCCCGTCGAAGGTCGCGTCCACGACCGCGACCCCCTGCTCGTGGACCGTGTGCGCGAACTCGTGCACCAGGATGCTCTCGCCGGCGTAGACGTCGCCCGGCGCGCACAGCAGGTTCTCCTCGGCGGCCGACGTGAGCGGCCGCGCCAGCGTGGCCGCCACCCCGCGCGTGCGCGTGTCCCAATCGCCCTCGTCGAGCGGGAAGGCCTCGTTCAGGTCGGCGTGCTCCGGCAGGTCGGTGGTCACCTGGGCGACGCCGATCACGCCGACGCGCACCCGCGCCTCGTGGATCGCTGCCACCGCGTCGGCGCGCACGGGGGCGAGCATCGCGGCGACGACGGCCTGCGCGCGCCGGAGCGCGGCGTCCGGAACCTCGTCCGAAGCGACGATCGCCACCCCACCGGCGACGCAGTACTTCGTATAGAAGGCGTCGAGATCGAGCCCGATGGGCAGCGCGGGCGCATCGGCGCAGGCGGCGACCAGCGCGGTCGGGGCGCCGGTCGAGGGCGCCCCGCAGGCGGCGAGCAGGGCGATCGAGACGGCGGCGAGCAGGCGGCGGATC
>JARGGE010000355.1 GCA_029210865.1 Trueperaceae bacterium | reverse complement strand
AGGTCGGGCGTGCCCTCCTTCTCGTCCACCACCGCGATCAGGTCACTGGGGACGTGCACCTCGAAGGCCACCAGGTCGCGGGCGAAGCGCTTGCGGTCGGCGTGGGCGAGCGTCTCGAGCGCGGCGAGCGACAGGTGCTCGCTGGTGTACACGACCACGCGACCCACCGAGTTCCAGCGCCCGCCGTAGCGGCGCGCGCCCTCGCCCGAGAAGGCCGCCAGGGTGTCGCCGAAGGCGGGGCGCACCAGCCGCCACGCGCGGACCGCGGGTGCCGCGACCGACGGGTCCACGGCCGCCCTCAGGAGTAGACGCCGTACTCGATGCGGCCCAGGAGGTCGTCGATCGCGCGGACGCCTGGGGCGGTGTCGGCGAGCGCCAGCGGCGCCACGTCGCCCAAGGCGAGGTTCGGGTCGACGAACCAGGCCGCGGCGTCCTCCTCGCCGCCGAACACCTGCACGGCGCGGTCGAACAGCGCGGCCACCCGCCACACCCGGTCGCCCTCGTCCGGGGCGAGCGCCCTGGCGCGCTTGCGGCGCCCGAGGGTGGTGGCGCTCAACCCGACCACCTGGGCGAGGCGCCCCTCGGGCACGTGGAGCGCGCGGGCGAGGGCCTCGAACGCCGCGACCGGCAGCCCCGCGCGCACGGCCGCGACCGCCTCGGCGGGCGCCGTCGGCAGGCCGAGGCGCGCCAGCGGGCGGTGCGGCGGTGGGGCGATCGGGCGCGGCGTGTCCATGTGGAGATCCTAGCATCTCCAGATGGGATCACACTACGCGCCACCCGCCCCGCCTCCAGCCGCCCGGCCGCGAAGGGCGCGCCGGGCTATAGCCGCCCCGTCACTCCCCTCGGTGCCAGCGCAGCTCGTCGAGCAGCACCGAGCCGGCGCCGCCGTCGACCCGCACGTCGAGGCCCCACACCTCGCTGGACGTGAGGCCGTCGTCGAGCGCGCCCTCGGGCTGCGCGGCCGCGCGCTCGAAGGCGTCGAACGGCAGGCGGACCTCCACCCAGCCGGCGACGTCGTCCTGGAAGCTCGCGGCGAACCGCTCCGAGGTGTCCGGGGCCTGGTAGACGCGGACGTAGTCGATCATCATCTCTTGCGGGAACGAGGTGGTGGCGTCCGGGTACCCGGGCCAGTTGCCGCCGACGGCGACGTTGAGGATCAGGAAGAAGGGGTGGTCGTACACCCAGCGCGCGCCGCGCGGCAGGTCGGCGGCGGTGACGGTCGAGTACGCGACGCCGTCGACCGACCAGGTGATGGTCTCGGGCGACCAGTCGACGGCGTAGACGTGGAAGTCGTCGGTGAAGGCCGCGCCACCCGGGAGCGTCGTGGGGCGCCCGATCGCGTTGCCGCCCGAGTAGCCCGGACCGTGGAGGGTGCCGTGGACGATGCCGGGCTCGCGGCCGACGTTCTCCATGATGTCGATCTCGCCCGCTTCGGGCCAGCCGACCTCGGCGAGGTCGTTGCCCAGCATCCAGAACGCCGGCCACAAGCCCTGGCCGGTGGGGATCTTCAGCCGCGCCTCGATGCGCCCGTAGGTGACCTCGACGGTGCCGGCGGTGATGATGCGGGCCGACGTGTACGCGCAGGGCGCGCCGTAGTAGCAGGGCGGCGCGTCGCCGCCGGTCTCCAGCGCGCGGATGACCAGGTGGCCCTCGCCGTTCATCGCGAGGTTGGCGGGGTCGGCGGTGTAGGCCTGGCGCTCGTTGTTGCCCCAACCGGGGATGCCGTTCGCCGTGCCGTCGCCGATCTCGGGCGTCCACACGCTGGGGTCGGGGGTCGCGCCGGCGGGGCCCTCGAACTCGTCGGACCAGGCGAGCGCCGGCGGGGCCGCCGGGTTCCGGGCGTCGAGGAGCGTCACCTGGACGGTGCGGCCGCTGCCGTCGCCGCGGTACCAGAAGGTGAGGCCGTCCGCCGCGGCGGCGTCCAGCGCCTCCGCGAAGCGCGCTTGCACGGCGCCGGCGTCGCCCTCCCAGGCGAGCGACAGGACCGGCTCGAAGGGGTCTTGGCCCGGCCGCGCGTCGGCGGTGCCCACGATCACCTCGCGGGCGCGGGCGGTGGTGCCCGCCTCGGCGACGAAGGCGCCGAGGCCGTCGCCGAACTCGGCGATCACGTCGGGGTCGAACGGGTCGCCGTCCTGGATCAGGATGACCGCGCGCCGCTGGAAGCCCAGCTCGGCGCCACGCGGGCCGTCGAGCACCGCGATCGCGCGCTCGTCGCCCTCGTGGCGCGCGTCCTGGAGCGTCCGGAAGGTGACCGTCACCTCGGTGGCGCCGGTCGGGAACACGACGAGCTCGTTGAGGGGGACGATGTCGCGGAAGGCGGTCGCCTGGTCGCCTTGCACGAAGACGCGCACCGAGACCGCCTCGTCGCTCGGCTCCGACAGCACGATCCGCAGGACGCCCTCCTCGCCTTCGGCGACGCTCACCAGCGGGTCGGCGAAGGCGACCGCCACGGCGCCTTCCGAGACCACCCCGGAGTTGCCGTACGCTTCGACCCGCGCGACGTGGCTGACCCCCTCGCCGGGCGGGAAGCCGAGGGCCCAGCCGGAGGCCTGGTCGAGCCCGAGCCCGTCGTTGGGGGCGCCGCCCGGCTGGAAGTCGGTGCGGCGCGCGAAGGCCGAGAACGGGATCTCGACGAGCTTCCACGCGGTGGTGTCGTCGGGGAAGCGGTAGAACCAGCGCTCGGCGCTGTCGCCGGTGGCGCTCGGGTTGCGGTTGTCGAACAGGTCGACCTGCACCTGGCCGCCGCGGCCGTCGCCCGCGTACCAGAAGCGCAGGCCCTTGGACGCCGACAGGTCGACCGGCACCCAGCGCGTCAGGGCGTCGTCGAAGAAGGCGTGGGTGACGCCGCCCCACGAGGCGATGCGGTGGTCGATGCGGAGCACGTGCTCCGGCTCCGCCTGCTCGGGCAGCGCCAAGGGGTCGCCAGGGGCGACCAGGACGGTGGCGAGCTCGAGCGCGCCGCCGCCGTCCTGCCAGGTGCTGAAGCCGATGGGGTTGCCGAAGGCGTCCTCGCCGATCGGCACCTCGTCACCGAACGCGACGAGCCGCAGCGCGGGCTCGTCCTGCGCGAGGGCCGGCGCTCCGAGCGCGAGCAGCGCGAGCGCGAGGGCGGCGACCAGGGGTCGGGGGGTGCGGAGGGTCATCGTGGGCTCCCTTCGGAACGGGTGGGCGGGTCGGTCGCGACCGCGCGGTTCGTGTCGGCGATGCGCAGGCCGTAGCCGCGCGGGAAGAGCGGTGCGTCGGGCCCTT
>JARGGE010000354.1 GCA_029210865.1 Trueperaceae bacterium | reverse complement strand
CCGAAGCGGCGGCCTCCTCGGTGGTGATGGCGACCAGACCGATCTGCCCGGTGCGCTCGACGTGGGTGCCGCCGCACAGCTCGATGGAGACGGCCGGCCGGTCGTCGACGGCGATGTCGGCCGGCCGGTCGCCGCTGGCGGCGCTTCCGGCGGAGCCGGACGCGTGCGCGTTGGCGGCGCCTTCGGCGCCACCAACGCGCACCATGCGCACGTCCTTCCCGTACTTCTCGCCGAACAGCATCATGGCGCCGGCCGCGCGGGCCTCCTCGATCGGTACGACGCGCCAGGTCACCGGCAGGTCGGCCTGCACCCACTCGTTCACCAGCGCCTCGCTACGGCGGAGTTCGTCGGCGGTGATGGCCGCGCCGTGGCTCACGTCGAAGCGCAGCCGGTCGGCGGTGACGAGCGAGCCCGCCTGGGCGACGTGGTCGCCGAGCACGCGCCGGAGCGCGGCGTGCAGCAGGTGCGTGGCCGTGTGGTGCTTGCGCGTCTCGCGTCGCGCCGGGTCGACCGCCACGTGCACGGCGGTGCCGACGCGCAGGGTGCCGCGCGCGACGTGGCCGCGATGGACGATCAGGCCCTGGGGCCCCTTGGCGGTGGCGTTCACCAGGATGGCGCCCGGGCGCGCCCCGTCGTCGATCCAGGTGATCTTGGCGGCGTCGCCCACCTGCCCGCCCCCCTCGGCGTAGCAGGGCGTCCGGTCGAGGACGACCTGGACGGTCTGGCCCTCGGCGGCGTCGTCGACGTTCGCGTCGTCGACCACCAACGCCACCACGGTGGCCTCCGCCGCGTCCGCGCCGTAGCCCAGGAACTCGGTGGGCGCGTGCTCGGCGGCGACGTTCGCGAGCACGTCGACGCCCGCGAAGAGCGCCCCCTTGCCGCCGCCGGCCCGCGAGGCGGCACGGGCTCGTTCCCGCGCCTCGGCGTACCCGGCGCGGTCGACGACCACGCCGCGCTCCGCCGCCATCTCCACGGTCATGTCGAGCGGGAAGCCGTACGTCTGCCACAGGTCGAAGGCGACCTCGCCCGGCAGCACCTCGTCACCGAGGCCGTCGAGCACGTGCCCCACCCGTTCGATCCCGGCCTCGAGCGTCTCGAGGAACTGCTCCTCCTCGGCGCGCACCAGACCCGCGATCCGCTGCTGCTGCGCGCGCACCTCGGGGTACGCGTGCCCCATGCTCTCGGCGACGCCGGCCACCAGCTCGTGCAGGACCGGGCGCTTCACGCCCAGCAGCCAGGCCTGCCGCGCGGCGCGGCGCAGCAGCATCTTGATGACGTAGCCCGCGCCGTCGTTCGCCGGGAGGATGCCGTCGGCCATGCACATGGTGATGGCGCGCACGTGGTCGGCGATCACCCGGTGCTGCACGCTCTCGAGGTCGCGGTAGGGCACGCCCGAGACCTCGACCAGCCGCCGGATGGTGGGCTGGAAGAGCTCGGTGCCGTAGGCGTCCTTGGCGCCGGTCACGACCGTCGCGAGCCGCTCGAAGCCCATCCCGGTGTCGATGTTCTGCATCGGGAGTGGGCGCAGCTCGCCGTCCACCAGGTCGTATTGGGTGAAGACCAGGTTCCAGATCTCCATGAAGCGGTCGCCGCGGCCGGTGTTCGGGCCGGTCTCGTCGGCGCTGCCGTACTCGGGCCCGCGGTCGTAGAAGATCTCGGAGCACGGGCCGCAGGGGCCGCTGCGGCCGTCCTTGACGGCGTTCGCCGGCCAGAAGTTCTGGTCCTCGCCCCAGCGCGACATGCGCGACTCGGGGACGCCCACCTGCTGGATCCAGATGTCCCAGGCCTCGTCGTCGTCGGTGAAGACGGTGACGTAGAGCCGCTCGGGGTCGAGCCCCAGCCACTTCGGGTCGGTGAGGAACGACCAGGCCCAGGCAGCCGCTTCGGCCTTGAAGTAGTCGCCGAAGCTGAAGTTGCCGAGCATCTCGAAGAAGGTGTGGTGGCGGCGGGTGCGGCCGACGTTCTCGATGTCGGAGTCCTTGCCGCCGGCGCGCATGCACTTCTGCGAGGTGACGACGCGCTTCCACTCGCCCTCGAAGCCCTCGAAGCGGGCGGGCGCGCCTTGGAACTGTGGCTTGAACTGCTGCATGCCCGCGACGTTGAACATGAGCGTGGGGTCGTCGCTCTTGAGCGAGGCCGACGGGTGGATCAGGTGCCCGTGCGACTCGAAGAAGCGGAGGAACGTGCGTCGGAGCTCGTCGAGCTCGTGGATCGTGGCCATGGGAACGCCTCCAGCGTGCGCTCCGGGCATCTTAGCGCGCGCTGCGCATGCGGCCGGTGGCGGTGCCGGGGGCGTTACGGCGATCCGGGCCGGGACCGGCCACGGTGCGGACCACCCCGACCGTCGCCCTCGCCTAGACTGGTCGGATGGACCGACGCCCCCTCCTCGCGGTCGGCCTCGCCGCGTTCCTCCTGATCGGCGCGCAGCAGGCGGTCTACGGCCCCGCCTTCGCGGCCCTGCAAGCGCGCTACGGCGTCGGCGTCGGCGAGGTGGGCGCGATCGTCTCGGCGCACTTCGCGGGCGGCCTCTTCGGCGTGCTCGCCGCGGCGCCGCTCCTGCCGCGCCTCGGGTACCGCTGGCTGGTGGTGGCGGCGGCGCTGACCACCGCGGGCGGGCTCTCGGCCGTCGCCTCGGTGCCCACCTGGTGGGCGGCGCTGGCCAGCGCCGGCGGCGCCGGCGTCGGCTTCGGGCTGCTGGTGGTGCTGCTCAACCTCGCGTTCGCGCGCGCGTACGGCGCTCGGGCGACGGCGGCGCTGAACGTGCTCAACGCGGCCTTCGGCATCGGGGCGGTGCTCGCGCCGGTGCCGGTGGGCGTCCTGTTGGGTCGCGGCCTCGGGGCGGGGGCGCTCGCGCCCGCGCTGTTCGGTCTCGCGGCGCTCGGGGTGGTGGTGGCCGTCGCGGCGGCGGTCACGCGGACGTGGCCGGCGCTGCCGCCGCCCCGCGACGCGGCCGCCGTGCCGGTCCGGTGGCGGCTGGTGGCGGCCTTCGCGGTGCTGATGGGCGTGTACGTGGCGCTCGAGGCGAACACGGCCGCCTGGGCGCCGACGCACCTGGCGCTCCGCTTTGAGGTCGGCCAGGCGGCGCTCGCCACCTCGCTCTTCTGGGGGGCGGCGACCGTCGGGCGCTTCGTGGTGGCCACGTTCGCCTCGGCGGTGGCGCCCGGGGCGCTCGTGGTGGGCGGCGCCGTCGCGGCCGTGGCGGCGCTGGGCCTGGCCCACGTGGGGCCCCTGGGGTTGGTCGCGTACGCGCTCGTCGGCCT
>JARGGE010000353.1 GCA_029210865.1 Trueperaceae bacterium | reverse complement strand
TCGGCCCCCTCGATCCCCCACACCTCGACCGTGGGCGGCAACCGGCCCAGGGTGCGCGCGAGCGCCAAGGCGTCCGCGAGCCCGACCCCGTGGGTCGACGCCGCCCCACCCGTGGCGAAGGGGGCGTCGACCCCGTAGCGGCGGCACGTGCCCGGCGCCGCGCCCGACACCACCGCGTCGATCAGCACCAGCCGCTCGACCCCGTCCCAGGCCTCGATCAGCCCGAGCGGGTCGCCGTGCCAGGCGCGCACCGCGACGTGCGGCGGCGGCCGGTCCGCCCAGGCGCGCGCCAGCAGGCGCGCTGCGAGCGGGCCGGCCCCGTCGTCGCCGCGGTCGTCGTTGCCGATCCCCACCACCAACGTCGCCACGGCCCCAGCTCCGCTCGCGCCGCTAGCGGCGCTCGACCTCGAGCTTGAGGAAGTGCGTCGCGCACGAGATGCACGGGTCGTGGTTGCGCACGGCCTGCTCGCACAGGTGCTGCAGGCGCTCGGTCGGCACGTCGAGGTGCGCCTCGACCACGTCGCGGACGTCGCGCTCGATGCTCGCCTGGCTCTGGGCCGTGGGCGGCACGATGCGCGCGTCGAGCACGATGCCCTCGTCGTTGATCGTGTAGCGGTGGTAGAGGGTGCCGCGGGGCGCCTCGGTGCAGGCGTGGCCGCGACCGGCGCGCGGCGGCACGTCGACGAAGGGGCGGTCGGGCGGCTCGTAGGCGTCGAGGATGCGCAGCGCCTCGTCGCAGGCGTACACGATCTCGACCGCGCGCACGACGATGCTCTGGAACGGGTTGCGCACGACCGGCCCGAGGCCGGCGTCCTTCGCCACCTCCTGCGCCAAGGGCGAGAGGCGGTCGAAGTTCAGCGCGTAGCGGGCCAGCGGCCCGACCAGGTAGGGCTCGCCGTCGAGCGCCGCATGCAGCGCGGTCGAGTGCGCCACGTGCTCCTCGACGACGTGGTCCTCGAAGGCCGCCACCGGCACGTCGAGGCCACGGCTGCTGACCAGCCGCCCCTCGTTGAGCGGGTACTCGTCGGGGTGCGAGAGCGACAGGAAGACGTGGTCCGATGCGACGTCGGGGAAGTCGAACCCGGCCACCCAGCGGACCGTCGCCAGCGCGTCCTCACGGGCGCGCAGCAGCGGCTCGCGCAGCGCGCGCAGCTCGGCCTCGCGCGGCAGCCGGTAGAAGCCGCCCAGCCGGACGTTGACCGGGTGGATCTCGCGGCCGCCCAGCACCGTCATCAGGTCGTTGCCGACCTTCTTGAGCCGCAGCCCCTGCTCGACCGTGGCGCGGTGGTCCTGCGCGAGGTGGATGCCGCTCGGGTAGCCGAGGAAGTCGGGGGCGTGGAGCAGGTAGACGTGGAGAGCGTGGCTCTCGATCCACTCGCCGCAGTACAGCAGCCGCCGCAGCTCGCGGACCGGGCCGTCGACGGTGACGCCGCAAGCGGCCTCGAGCGCATGACACGCCGCCATCTGGTAGGCGACCGGGCAGATGCCGCAGATGCGGGCCGTGATGTCGGGCGGCTCGGTGTAGTGGCGTCCGCGCAGGAAGCCCTCGAAGAGCCGCGGCGGCTCGAAGATGCGCAGCGCCACGTGCTCGAGCGTGTCGTCGACGATGCGGACGTGCAGACCACCCTCGCCCTCGACGCGCGCGAGCGCCTCGACGTCGATGCGGCGCGTGCCGGTGCGCTCAGGAGCGGTCGCGTGCGGCATGCTCGGCCTCCTTCCGGAACGGCCCGGAGTACGCGTTGTAGGTCCGCAGGGTGCGGAGCCAGCCATCGGCGTCGACCCCGTGGGCGGCGAAGCGCTCGCCCAGCGCGGCGAGGTTCGGCCCCTCCATCGGGCCGAAGCAGCCGTAGCAGCCGCGCGCGAAGCTCGGGCACAGGGCACCGCACCCTGCCTGGGTGGCCGGCCCGAGGCAGGGTTGACCGCCCGCGACCATGACGCAGACGGTGCCGCGCCGCTTGCACTCGACGCAGACCGAGTAGGTGGGCACCTGCGGCTTGCGCCCCGCCAGCGTCGCGCCGACCACCTCGAGCAGCTGGTGCTTGTCGATCGGGCAGCCGCGCAGCTCGAAGTCGACGAACACGTGCTCCGAGATCGGCGTCGACGTGGCGAGCGTGTCGAGCAGCTCGGGATGGGCGTAGACGCCGGCAGCGAAGGCGGCGACGTCGGGGCCGCCGTCGGCGCCCGCGAAGTTGCGCAGCGCCTGGATCCCGCCGGCCGTGGCGCAGGCGCCGATGACGACGAGCGTCGCCGATTGCGCCCGGATCTCGCGGATGCGCTGGGCGTCGTGCGCGGTGGTGATCGAGCCCTCCACCAGCGAGACGTCGTAGGGGCCGTCCACGGTGGCGCTCGACGCCTCGAGGAAGTAGGCGATGTCGACCTGACCGGCCACCGCCAGCAACTGCTCCTCGCAGTCGAGGAGCGTCAGCTGGCAGCCGTCGCACGAGGCGAACTTCCACACGGCGAGCTTCGGACGTGGGCCGGAGCGGACGAACGGGCGGTCGCTCGGGACGGGTGTCGCGTGGGACGCCACGTCACACCTCCCCTCGGTCGAGCAGCCGCTCGACCCGGTCGTAGGCGAACACCGGCCCGTCGCGGCACACCAGGTACGGACCCAACTGGCAGTGGCCGCAGAGCCCGACCGCGCACTTCATGTTGCGCTCGAGCGAGACGAAGGTGTCCTGTGGGCTGACGCCGCGGCGCGCAAGCTCGCGGCACGCGGCGCGGATCATCACCTCGGGGCCACAGATCATGGCGACGGTGCGGCGCGGGTCGATCGGCGCGCGCTGGACGAGCGGCGTGCAGACGCCAACGTTGCCGCGCCAGTCACCGGTGGCGCGGTCGACGGTCACGTGCACCTCGAGGTCGAAGCTCGCGCGCCAGGCGGCGAGCTCGTCGCGGAAGAGCAGGTCCTCGGGCGTGCGGGCGCCGTACAGCAGCACCACCCGGCCGTAGCGCTCGCGGTGCGCGAGCACGTGGTACAGCGCCGGCCGCAGCGGCGGCAGGCCGATCCCGCCGGCGATCAGGACGACGTCGCGCCCCTCGGCCGCGGCCACCGGCCAGCTGGTGCCGAAGGGACCGCGCACGCCGATCGCGTCGCCGGGGCGCAGCCGCCGCATGGCGCGGGTCACGGCGCCGACCTCGCGGGTGGTGTGCACCAGCCGCTCGGGCCGCGCGGGGTCGCCGCTGATCGAGATCGGCACCTCGCCGACCCCGAAGACGTAGAGCATGTCGAACTGGCCGGGCGCGAAGCGCAGCGGCTCG
>JARGGE010000352.1 GCA_029210865.1 Trueperaceae bacterium | reverse complement strand
CCAGCTTCAACATGTTCGACATCATCCTTCCGCTCACCGGCGGCGGACCGGGCCGCGCCACCGAGGTGCTGGCCGTGTACATGTACCAACTCGCCTTCGCGCAGCTCGACTACTCGAGCGGGGCCGCGGTGATGATGGTGCTGCTGGTCATCAACCTCGTCTTCAGCGTCGTCTACTTGCGGCTCGGGCGGGCCCGATGAGGCGGTCCTCCATGGGCAGAGGAAGCCGGCTGAGCCGGGCCGGAAGCCGGATCCTGGTGTGGATTCCGTTGATCGTGCTGGTGGCCTGGTCCTTGGTGCCGATCCTCTGGTCCTTCGCGGCCTCGCTCAAGACCCCGCTCGAGGTGTACCGGGCGAACTGGATCCCAGAGGACCCAACGTTCGCGAACTACCGTGAGCTCCTCGGCTCGGCGAGCTTCTGGCGTTACTTCGGCAACAGTGCGTTCCTGGCCCTGACCTCGGCTGCGATCGCCGTGTTCTGTAGCGTGCTCGCCGCGTACGGCTTCGCCCGCTACGCCTTCCGCTTCCGCAACCTGCTGCTCGTCGCGATCCTGATCCCGCGCATCCTGCCGCGGGCCAGCCTCATCGTGCCGCTGTACGAGCTCGTGGAGCGGCTCGGGTTGCTCGACACGTACGTGGCGCTCATCCTCACCTACACGGCCACCGCCATCCCGCTGTCGACATGGATCCTCATCGGGTTCTTCCATGCCGTCCCGGTGGAGTTCGAGGAGGCCGCCGCGATCGACGGGGCGACGCTGTGGCAGCGCCTCTGGCGCGTCGTCGTACCCATCGCCGTTCCCGGCATGGTGACGGTCGGGGTCCTTGCATTGCGCGAGGCCTGGAACGAGTTCCCGTTCGTCCTGGCTCTCACCACGGGTGCCGACAAGCGCACGCTGCCCTACCAGCTCTTCCTCCTGCGCGACTCGATGGGGATCCAAGACTGGCCGCTGGTCAACGCCTTCACGATCCTGACGATCGTGCCGATCCTCATCCTCTATCTGATCTTCGAGCGCCGGATCGTCAGCGGATTGACGAGCGGAGCCCTGAAGTGACGCTGCTTGCTTGACGGGCGTCGTCCGATCCGCCGTGCCGCACCTCTCGTGCGGCCGAATCTTCGAGCATCGAACGAGAACGGAGCCACACTCATGACCGACGATCGACTCCTCAGCAACATCATGGCCGACGACGGCAAGGCACTTGTCATCGCGATGGACCACGGCCGGACCGGCGGCGTCACCCCCGGCATCGAGCGACCCGACGAAGTATTCGACAAGGTGTTCGGGTCCGGAGCGGACGCGCTCATGGCCAGCTTCGGAATCCTGAAGCACTACCGACCGCTGCTGGCGGGGCACGTGCCCACCATCCTCCGCGTGGACGGCGGCATCAGCCTCTACCAACGCGACTGGCTCGACTACGACGATTGGCGACTGATGTACAGCGTGGACGACGCGCTGGCACTGGGTGCGCGCGGCGTCATCGTGATGACGTTCATCGGCAGCGGGTCGGAGCTCGAGACCCTTCAGATCACCGCGCAGGTGGCGGCCGAGGCCGCGCGCGTAGGACTCCCGGTCGTCTCCGAAGCTCTGCCCGTGAAGTGCGAGCGGATCCCCGATCCACTCGACGCGGACGCCATGGCGGGCGCCGCGCGCCTCGCCTTCGAGCACGGCGCGGACGTGATCAAGAACTACTACACGGGGAGTGTGGAGAGCTACCGGAAGGTGATCGAGAGTTGCCCCATCCCGATGCTGATCGCCGGTGGCATCGCTTCCGGTTCGTCGCGGGCCGTGCTGCAGAGCGTGAAGGACGCCATGGAGGCTGGTGCGAAGGGCGTGGTGATGGGCCGCAACGTCTGGCAGCATCCCGACCCGGCCGGCATGACCCGCGCGCTCGCGGCGATCATCCATGGGAACGCCTCCGTCGATGAGGCGGTGACCGAGGTCGCCGAACCAGCAGCGGGCCGATGAGCCGCAAGCGCGCGCTGGTGGGTGTCGATATCGGCACCACCAACGTGAAGGTCGTCGCATACGACGTGGAGGGGAGGGTGCTGGCCTCCGCCGGTCGACCACAGGAGGTCCATCGCCCTCGGCCCGGATGGGCGGAATACGATCCCGAGACGATGTTCGACGCCGCAGCGTCCTCCCTGCGCGAGGTCGTCGAGCAACTCGACGACCGGAGCGTCGCGGGGGTGGCCGTGACCTCGATGGCGGAGACCGCCGTGGCCCTCGACGCGGCGGGCGAGCCCGTGCACGCCGCCATCGCCTGGCACGACGAGCGCACCGGTCGTCAGGCCGAATGGTGGCGCGACGAGTTGGGCGACGACGCCGTGTACGCGCACACGGGGCTGCCGATCCTGCCGATCTTCGGCGTCAACAAGATGATGTGGCTGCGCGAGCATGCCGCCGGCGCCTGGGAGCGCACGCGCCTGTGGCTCAACACGGCCGACTACATGGCGTGGCGTTTGAGCGGCGAGGCGGCCACCGACCTGTCGCTCGCCTCGCGGACGATGCTCCTGGACCTGCAGGCGCGCGATTGGTCGGACGACTTGCTCGCGCGAGCGGGCATCGACCGTGGCCTGCTGGCCCCGCTCGTCGAGAGCGGGACGCCCATCGGCACGGTCCATGCGCGTGCGCGAGCGAGGACGGGGTTGCCCGAAGGGACCCCGGTCGTCGCAGGGGGGCACGACCACCCCTGCGGCGCGCTCGCGCTCGGCGTGGCGGCGAAGGGCGACGTTCTCGACTCCATCGGGACCTCCGAATCGCTCGTGACGGTCACCGACGTGCCGGATCTCGGACCGGACATGGCACGGTCCGGTTACCAGCAGGGGGCGCACGTGGTGCCCGGCCGGTTCTACTGCAACGGTGGGCTCTATACCGCCGGGGCGGCACTCCAGTGGATCCGCGAGTTGCTGGATGCCGGTGGCGACGACGCGTTCGCTCGGCTCCTCGCGAGTGGCCGTCGCCGCGGTGCCTTCTTCCTCCCGCACCTGCGCATCGCCAGCCCGCCGGTGGTCGATCCGAGGACCCGGGCCGCCTTCGTCGGTCTCGACGCCAGCACCACGCAGGCCGACCTCACCCGCGCCGTCGTCGACGGCTTGGTGTTCGAGGCGCAGGCCTCGCTGGACGGCATGGAGGAACGCCTCGGCTTCGAGACGGCCCGGCTTTCGGCCATCGGAGGCGGCGCTCGCATCGATTCGCTGATGCGTGCGAAGGCGTCCCTGCTCGGTCGCGAGGTGCGGATCGCCGATGTGGACGAAGCCAGCACGCTC
>JARGGE010000351.1 GCA_029210865.1 Trueperaceae bacterium | reverse complement strand
GTCGCCCAGACGCGCGACCGCGCCGGTGCCCGGGACGACCTCGGCCGCCCGCTGCACCGCCTCGGCGAACGGCACCCGGTGGCGCGCCGCCCAGGCGGTGAGCGCGTCCTGGGTGGTCTTGCCGATGCCGCGCTTGGGGCGCGCCAGGACCCGCCGCCAGCTGACGTCGTCGGCCGCGTTGAGGGCGGCGCGCGCGTAGCTGAGCACGTCCTTGACCTCGCGGCGCTCGTAGAAGCCGACCCCGCCGACGATCTTCGCCGGCACGCCGGCCTTGCGCAGGGCCTCCTCGAGGACGCGCGACTGCGCGTTTGTGCGGTAGAGCACCGCCACGTCGTCGTAGCCGCCGCCCTGCGCGACCCACGCCTCGACCTGACGGGCGACGAAGTCGGCCTCGGCGCGGTGGTCGTTGGCGCGGAACAGCGCGACCGGCTCGCCCTCGCCCTTGGCCGCGCGGAGCACCTTCTCGAGACGGCCCTGGTTCTGCTCGATGAGCGCGTTGGCCAGCTTGAGCACCCCCGCGACCGAGCGGTAGTTGGTCTCGAGGCGGTACACGGCGGCGTCGTCGTAGTCGCGTTGGAAGTCGAGGATGTTGCGCAGGTCGGCGCCGCGGAAGGCGTAGATCGACTGGTCCGGGTCGCCGACCGCCACCAGGTTGCGGTGGCCGGAGGCGAGCAGCCGGGTGAGGCGGTACTGCGCCGCGTTCGTGTCCTGGTACTCGTCGACGTGGACGTGCACGGCGCGCTCCTGCACGCGCGCGAGCGCGTCGGGCTCGCCCTCGAAGAGGTCGACGGTGCGCCCGAGGATGTCGTTGAAGTCCACCGCGTTCGCCTGCCGCAAGCGCGCCTGGTAGCGGCCGAAGACCTCGGCGACGAGCTCGAGCGGCAGCCCGCCCACCTCGCGCCCCCAGGCGGCCTCGGCGGCGGCCTCGAAGGTCTCGGGCGTCCACAGGTTCGACTTGGCGCGGTCGATGGCGCCGCGCAGCGCGCGCGGGTTCGCCTCCTCGAGGCCGCGCACGGTCCCCAGGATCTCCTTGAGCAGGTCGAGCTGGTCGCCGTCGTCGTAGATGCCGAAGCCGGGTTCGAGGCCGACGTAGCTGCCGTAGGTGCGGAGCACCCGCAGGCACGCGGCGTGGAAGGTGGCCACCCACAGCTCGCGCGCCGGCGGCCCGATCAGGTGCTCGACGCGTTCGCGCAGCTCGCCGGCGGCCTTGTTGGTGAAGGTGACGGCGAGCACCTGGTGCGGGCGGACGCCGTGCTCGCGCAGCAGGTAGGCGATGCGGTGCACGACCGTGCGGGTCTTGCCGGAGCCGGCCCCGGCGACGACCAGCGCGGGTCCGCTGGCGTGCACCACGGCCTGTCGCTGGGCTTCGTTCAGGGGGGCGAGGAGCGGGTCGGGCGTCACGAGCCGACAGCCTACCGCGGTGGGCGGTGAGCGTCCGCCGCCCGCCGGTACGATGGCGCATGCCCGACCCGACCACCGGCGACCGCTTCCACCCCACCGATCCCGGCTTCCTGCAGGACCCGTACCCCACGCACGCGCGGTTGCGGCGCGAGGTCCCGATCGCCTGGTACGCGCCGTGGGACGCCTGGCTCGTGACCCGCCATTCCGACGTCGACGCGCTCTTGCGCGATCGCCGGCTCGGGCGCGTCAGCACCGACCGACCCAAGGCGGTCGACCCCGCGCACGCTCCGTTCGCTGTGATCCAGGCCGGGTCGCTGCTCGAGATCGAACCGCCCGACCACACGCGGGTGAAGCAGGCGGTCCACGACGTCTTCACGCCGCGGCACGTGCGCGCGCTGCAAGGGCGCATCGAGGCCCTGGTCGAGCGGCTGCTCGACGACCTCGAGCACCGCCCCGAGCGCGAGGCCGACCTCTTGCGCGACTTCGCCGAGCCCATCCCGGTGACCGTGATCGCCGACCTGCTCGGGGTCCCCGAGGCCGACCGGGGCGCGCTGCTGCCGTGGTCGAAGGCGATCATCGGCATGTTCGAGCCGGAGCGGAGCGCGGACGCCGAGGCGGCCGCGGTCGCCGCCGCGGGCGAGTTCGCCGCCTACGTCCGCCACCTGATGGCGGCCAAGCGCGCGGCCCCAGGCGAGGACCTGATCTCGCGGATGGTGGTGATGCACGACGCCGACGGCGCGCGTCTGACGGAGGGGGAGGTGGTCGCCAACGCGATCCTGTTCCTCAACGCCGGGCACGAGGCGGTGGTCAACGTCAGCGGCAACGGCCTGCTGGCGCTGCTGCGGCACCCCGAGCAGCTCGCGCGGGTGCGCGCCGACCCGGCGCTCCTGCGCCCGGCGATCGAGGAGATGATGCGGTACGACACGCCGCTCCAGTTCTTCGAGCGCTTCGTGCTCGAGGACCTGACGTACGCCGGGCACGCGTGGCCGGCGGGCACCAAGCTGGCGCTCCATTTCGCGGCCGCGAACCGCGACCCCGAGGTCTTCGCCGAGCCCGACCGCTTCGACGTGGCGCGCGACCCCAACCCGCACCTGGCGTTCGGGCTCGGGCTGCACTACTGCATCGGCGCGCCGCTCGCCCGGCTCGAGCTGGGCGTGGCGCTGGGGGGGTTGCTCCGCCGTTTGCCCGACCTGCGGCTCACCGGCGCGGCGCCCAGGTACCACCCCAAGAACGTCTTCCGGTACCTCACCGAGCTGCGCGTGGCCTACTGAGCCACCGACCCCGGCGCCGCCGGCGGCGCGACAGGCTAGACTGGCCGCATGAACGAGCGCGAGATGGCCTTCTACCGCGCCTGGGCCGACCTGCTCGACGTGCTCCGGGCGTACGCGGACGAGCGCGACGACGTGATCTTCCAGAAGGAGGCCGACTTCCCGGATTACATCTACCGGATGGCGCGCCCGTACGACCTCCCCACCATCGTCATGAGCGCGAGCCTCTCGCGCCCCGACGGCCAGCCGGTGCTCCTGCTCAACGCCAGCCCGCGGCACGCGGTGTTCAAGGAGATCGTCGTGCACCCGTACGAGTCGCACGTGTACCGCAAGGTCACGCTGGCGCCCGACGCCAGCGGCCTCACCGAGGGCCCGCGGCCGTTCGACGCCGCGCGCCTGCGCGCCCTGGCGGACCAGGTGCTCGCGGCGCACGACGCGGCGCCGGCCGCGACCGCCGACGAGCCCGCCTGGTCCACCCGCGAGCTGCTCGCCGATCGCTCCTTCTGGGCCATCGCGGTGGCGATCTCGCTCAACTTCTGCGGCAGCAGCACGGTGCTCACCCACACCGTGCCCCACGTCACCGATCTCGGGTACTCGCCCTCCCAGGC
>JARGGE010000350.1 GCA_029210865.1 Trueperaceae bacterium | reverse complement strand
CGAGGCGGTTGTCGGGCGGCGCGAGCGGGCAGTCCCACCGCTCATCGTAAGCGCACGACGGCTGGTAGGCGTAGTTGAAGTCGAGCACGAGCGCGGCATCCTCGGACCCGAGGTCGCCGCCCTCGGACCCCAGGTCGGCGCCCTTGATCGTGTCGAGCAGGTAGCGACCGCCCCCGTACGTGTCGATGCCGTTGGTGGCGTCGCGGAAGGGTAGGAACACGCCCCCGCCGTACCCACCGATCCAGTAGAGCGACAGGCGCTCCGGGCCGCTCGCGAAGGGGACGGTCACCTGCGCGAAGCGCTCGAGCACGACGAGCCCGTCGTCCGCGAGGCGCACCTCGAGGCGCGTCCGCTCGACGTCGAGGTCGGGCGCGACGACGAAACGGAAGCGCGGGTCGTAGGGGTGGACCGCCAAGCCGCCGAAGCCGGCACGCCGCTCGGGCAGCAGCGGCGAGGCGGGGTGGCGCGCGAACAGCGCGTCGCGCGTGGCGACGAAGTCCGCGAACGCGGTGGGCGCGGCCGATCCGGCGGCCCGCACGCGAGCGTAGAGCTCGTGCACCCGCCGCCGGTAGTCGACCAGCGCCAGGGTCGTCATCGAGCGGCGTGCACCTTCTCCAGGCCCGCGAGCCCGTCGGTGTAGACCCCGGTGAACATCCCGCGAAGCTCCTCGGCCGCCTCGGGCGCGGCCTCGAAGGTGCACGACCAGGACACGGTGCAGCGCTCGTCGCCGGCCGCTCGCACGTGCATCGTGCTGCGGTAATCCTCGATGGGCATCGGGCCGTCCACGATCGTGTAGACGAGCCGCATCGCGGCGTCGTCGAGGGATTCGAGCCGCTCCTGGATGCTGCCGCCGTCCTGGGTCGTGCACACCCGGACCGCGCCGGCACCGCTCCCGCGGACCTCGGAGCGCGCGATCATCGGCAGGTAGGTCTCGATGCCCTCGAAGCTCCGCAGAGCCTCCCAGACGCGCTGGGCCGGAACCTCGAGCGTTCGTTCGACGTGGATCTCCACCATGGGGACGTCCTCTCCGCAGGCCGGCGACGGTCGAGGATCGCCCGCCGGCCGCCGTCGCGCGGCGGCGTGCGGGTCGCACCATCGGTCGCCGGATGGACCTGCCGAGGTCGAGGATGACGGGTCCGGGTGGTGGCGCGCGGTCAAGGCGCCGACACGCCGCGCTCGCCACGGCCGGTCCACCCTGGACCGCGCCGCCACGCCAAGCCGTTGACGGACGGGCCACCACCGCCGCGGTACGACCTCGAAGGCGCCGCGGCCGGGCAGGTCCGCCCTGTTCCGGCCGCCGCACGCCCCACATGCCCGCGCCGGCGCCTCGTCGACGCCCTTGAGAGGTAGGCCGCCACGCACGCCTTCGGGAACCGACACGCCCCTGCCGCTCCCGGCACCACGCACGAGGACGAGGCCGCGCAGCTGGTCGCGGTGGTCCTCGAGGTCACCGCGCGCCTGGCCGGTGCCCCCGACGCCGAGCTCCCCGCCGCGATCGCCGACGCGCTCGCGCTCGTGGCCGGGGCGACCGGCGTCGAGCGCGCGCGGGTCTTCGAGCTCGCGCCGGACGGCGCGACCCTCACCAGCACCCACGAGTGGCTCGACCCCACCACGGGCATCGAGCCCGACGTGGTGGCGGGCCTGCCGGTCACGGTTTTGGGGCCCGACTGGGCGCGGCTCCAGCGCGGCGAGGTCGTCGAGGTCCACGACCTCGACGCGTTGATCGACGCGCCGGTGCGCGAACGGCTCGCCGCGCAACGGGTGCGCTCGCTGCTGTGGATCCCGATGCCCGGCCCCCGGCCGTGCGGCTACGTCGGCTTCGCGACCATGCGGACGCCGCGCCGCTGGTCGCCCGCCGAGGTCGATCTGCTCCGCGCTACGACGAACGTGGTCCGCGAGGCGCTCGCGCGGCGCCGGGCGGCCCTCGAACGCGACGACGACCACACACGTCTCGCCCGTCTGAGCGAGCTCGTCGCCGGCGCGCTGCTGCAGGTCCACATCGGCGTGGACGGCGCGAGCTCGTTGCGGTACGCGAGCGCCCGCACGGCGGAACTGCTCGGGAGCCACCCACCGCACGGCGCGGGGGACGCCGCCTGGCTGCTCCACCGCGTGCACCCGGAGGACGTGGGCGCGGTGGCGGCCACGCTGCGCGCCGGCGCCACGGCCGGCACCGAGTGGTCGGCGGAGTTCCGCCTGACCGACGCCCCGGAGCGCTGGCTCCACGCCCAGTGCACCCCCGAACCCGACGAGGTCGGCGGCACGGTCTGGCACTGCCTGTTCACCGACGTCACCGAGCGGCGGTGGGCACGCGAGCGCGCCGAGGAGGACGCCGCCTTCCGGCGCTCCCTGATCGACCTCACGAACGCGCTGATGGGCGCCAACGGCGGGCAGGCGGACCTCGACGAGGTGCTCGGCCGCGCCCTCCACCTCGTCCCCGGCACCCCAGGCGGCGTCGTCCTCCTCCGGGACGGACCGTCGCGCTACCGCGCCGCGGCGGCGGTCGGCTACGACCTCGCGCGCCTGCGCGCCCGTCGCTGGACCGCCCCCACCGCGACCGCCACCCAGGACGGCCGCGCGCACCTGCTCGACGCCGGGACCTGGGCCGACGCGTGGTCGGACGCCGCGCGGCGCGCCCTCGCGGCGCTACGGACGTGGTGGCGATGACCGACGCCGCCTTCGCCGACGTCTGGGCCGACCGCCTCGCGGCCCGCTTCGCGGCCGAGGAGGAGCGCCTGGGCGCGCTCGACGCGCTCGTCGGCGACGGCGACCACGGTGCCACCATGGCGCGCGCCTTCGCCGCCGCCGCGACCGCGCTCGCGACCGACCCTGCCCCCGACCTCGCCGACCGCCTCGCGGCGATCGGCCGGGCCGTGACCGACGCCGCCGGCGGCGCCTCCGGGCCCCTCACCGCGGGGCTCTTCCTGTCGCTGGCGCAGGCGGTCCGCGAGCACCGCGCGCTCGAACCGCGTTCGCTCGCGGCGGGCCTCGCCGCCGCCCGCGACCTGGTGGTGCGGATGGGCCGCTGCGCGCCGGGCGACAAGACCCTGCTCGACGCGCTGGCGCCGGCGGCCGATGCGGCGGCGACGGCGCTCGCTCGCGGCGACGACCTCACCGCCACGTGGGCGGCCGCCGTCGGGGCCGCCGCCGGAGCCCTCGCGATCTACGTGCTGCTGATCCGCGACCTCCCCGACTTCCGCACTCTCGGCGATTACCGACCACCGGTCGTGAGCGAGGTCTTCGACCGCGAAGGCCGGGTCGTGGGCGAGTTCTACACACAGAAGCGTCGGCTCGTCC
>JARGGE010000034.1 GCA_029210865.1 Trueperaceae bacterium | reverse complement strand
GTCTGGCGCTCGACGCGCCCGACCGCGTGACGACCCTCACCCTCATGGACATCATCCCCACCCATACGCTTCTCTCGGACCTGCGCTGGCAGGTGGCCCTCCAGCTGCTGGAGCAAGACCTCAAGACGCCGGCCGAGGCGTCCCGCTGGCTGGAGGGCCTGCCGCCCGGGGACCACCACCGCCCCCAGCGGGAGCGCCTGGCCGCCCAGGTCCTGGCCGAGGCGGGGCCCGGTGCGGTCTTCGAGGTGCGCTTGCCGTCGCTCGCCGCGCGGTTGGCGACCCCGGACGCCGAGGGTCCGGCGTGATGTCGCTCCGACGCGTTCGGGCAGCCCGCCGGGCGTCAGCCTCCCGTCAGGTGCCCGGTCTAGGCTGCGGGCGCGGGCTGGACCGGACGTCCGGCTCGCGTGAAGGGGGCGGCTTCATGCGACGCGCGCGGAGATGGACGAGCGTGCTGGTTATGGCGACGGCCATGGCGACGGCGATGGCCTTCGCGAGCGCGCTCGAGGTCCCGGCGGATGCCGAGGTGCTCGTGACCGATGCGGGCAGCCGGATCGTCGGGGTCGGCCGCTTGGTCGGCGGGGCGAGCTTCGAGCTCGTGCTGGTCGAGGGCTTCGCCGGTCCGGCGGTGGTGGTGTGGTTGACGCCGGACGGGGGCGTGCGCACGACCGAGGTCGTGGTCGCCGACGGCGCCGTCTGGGTCGACGACGAGGAGCTGACGTCGCTCCTGCCTTCGGCGTTCGTCGCCGTGCGCGTGCGGGTCGCGAAGGAGCTCGGTGACGCCTGGCCGCCCGGCGTCGGGCAGGGGCCCCCCGCCGACGTACCGGCAGCCGATCCGCCCAAGGGGCCGCCCGTCGCGGTCGATCCGCCCGGCCCGCCGGACGACCTCCCGCCGGTCGCCGATCCGCCAGGTCCGCCCGACGACGGTCCGCCCGCGGGCGATCCGCCCGGCCCGCCTGCGTCCCCGCCCGGCCGGCCGGACGGCGCAGCGGCCGGCAGCCGCTCCTAGCCGACCGCTCGTGCCGGTCCGGGGCGCGCGCCGCCCGGCGCGCGCCGGTCACGCGACGGCCGGTGCCGGCACCTCGTCCCACACGGCCGCCGCGACGTGCTCGGCGTCCTCGACGATCTTGCCCACCGCGATCCCGCGGTAGGCGTTGCCTGCCACATGAAGGCCGCCCAGGAGGCGCAAGCGCCCTTCGAGGCGCTCGAGGCGCTCCAGGTGCCCCAGCACGTACTGCGGGATGCCGCGTTGCTGGCGTCCGACCCAGGTGCGGACGGGCGGCGCGGCGATCCCCCAGGCGCGGTCGATCGCGTCGATCGCGGCGCTCAGGAGCGCTTCGTCGCCCAGGTCGTCGAGGTCGGGGCGCGCGACGCCGCCCTGGATCGCGCGCAGCAGCACGTGGCCCTCGGGCGCGCGGTGCGGGAAGACGTTCGACTCGATGAGCACCCCCAACACGGGCAGGTCCTCGCCGGGGGCGACGAGGAAGCCGAAGCCGTCGGGCGCGGCGCGCAGCGCCGAGCGCTCGAAAGCCAGCGCGGCCATGCCGATCGGGCCGGACGGGATGGCTCGCAGGTCGTCGCCGGCCTCGCGGTCGAGGGCGCTCAACAGGTCGGCGGCGGGGCGTGGCGGCAGCGCCAGCACGACCGCGTCGAAGCGCTCGTTGGTGCCGTCCGCCGCCTCCAGGTGGTAGCCTCCGGCCGCGTCGCGGGTCAGGGACCGAGCGCGACGGCCCAGGTGCAGCGCGTCGCCGAGGTCCGCGGCCAGCGCGTCGATGAGCACGGTCATGCCGCCCCGGAACGACCACGTCGTCTTGCGCTCGCGCATCCGGTCTTTCATTCCGGCGATCCCGGCGATGACGAGCGAGCGGTGGTCGCGTTCCATCTCGCGCATGACCGGGAAGGCCGCGTCCACCGAGAGCTGGTGCGCGTCGCCGCCGTAGACCCCGCGCACCATCGTTCCCAGCAGGACCTCGGCCGCCTCGGCGCCGATGTGGCGGGCGGCGTAGTCGTGCACCGATTCGTCGTGGTCGACGCGCTCGGCGAGGAAGGGCTCGGCCATCACGCGGAGGCGCCCCTGGACGGACATCGGGGTGAAGTTCAGCAGCGACATCGGGTCGCCCGGCAGCAGGTGCAGGCCACCGCCGTGGAACACGTAGCGCCGGTTGGCCGCGGGGTCGGCGTGGACCTGTTCGCCCTGGAGCCCGAGGCGCGCCACCAGGTCGGCCACGGGGCCGACGCCGGTGCGGAAGGCGTTGGCCCCCCACTCGACGACGAAGCGGTCCTCGACCGTCGTGCGCAGCTGGCCGCCGGGGCGGTCGTTCCCCTCCCAGACCGCCAGCTCGACCGCGCGACCCCGCTCCAACGCGTGGCGCCGGATGGCGTGCGCGGCGCTCAGGCCGGCGAGCCCGGCGCCGAGCACGGCGACGTGCCAGGGGGCGTCGCTCATCGCATGCCCTGGATGGTCTTGAGGAGCAGGACCAGGTTGTCGCCGATCGAGCGCACCCCGGCGGGCTCGAAGCTGCGCAGCATCCGGTCGGCCACCTGTGCGGTGGCGCCCAGCACCTCGCGGTACTTGGGGTCCTCGAGGGGCGCGAGCTTCTCGCTGGCCGCACCCACGGCGCGCCGCGCCATGGGCGTGAGGTCGCGCAGCAGCGCCTCGGCCTCGTCCCAGCGCTGGGCGGCGCGGCGGCTCTCGGCCGCGACCACCTCGAGCTGCTCCCGGGTGCGGCGCTGCTCGTCGGCGAGCGCCGCGAGCTGCTCGGCGACCAAGGCCAGCTGGTCGTGCACGGCTGCGAGATCGGGCGTCGCCGCGGCGCTCGGCACGGCCGCGCTCACCGCGCCACCTCGGCGCGCTTGCCGGCTTGCGTGTACGGCGTGGGGAAGGGCAGGTCGTGGCCGCGCAGCAGGACGTTCCAGTAGGCCCAGCGGAAGAGCATCTTGCCGTCGAAGTTCATCGCGCTCTCCTCGAGGAGGGTGAAGGGGCCGAGCCCCGGCAGCGGGTAGTGGCCGGGCTGCGGCTCGTGGGCGTAGTCGAAGTCGAGCAGGACGGCCCGGCCGGGCGCCGTGACCACGAAGCAGTTGGCGTGGCCGTCGAAGGCGTGCGGCAGCGGGCGGCCCTCGACGTGGGCGGCGAAGTTCTCGACGAAGACGTCGGCGGCGTAGTGCGCGGTCGCCCCGGCCTTCGAGGTCGGCAGGTCGGCGGCGTCGCCCAGCGCGAAGACGTTGGGGTAGCGGCGCGAGCGAAGCGTTCCTGGGTCCACCTCGACGTGCTGGAGCTCGTCGGCGAGGCCGCTGCCGGCCAGGAAGTCGGCGCCCTTGTGGAGCGGCGTGGTCACCAGCAGGTCGAAGGGCACCACCCGGTCGTCGAAGCTCACCAGCGTCTTGGCCGCAGGGTCGACGCGCTCGATCACGAAGTCGGTCTCGACGGCGATGCCGCGCTCGGCGAGCAGGTGCGCCAGGCGTTCGGCGGCCACTGGGCGGGTGAAGGCGCCGTCCAGCGGGGTGACGTAGACCAGCTCGACGCGGTCGCGGATGCCGCGCTCGCGGAAGCGCGCGTCGGCGAGGAAGGCCAGCTCGAGCGGCGCCACCGGGCACGAGATGGGCATCTCGGTGACGTGCACGACGAAGCGTCCGCCGTCGAAGGCGTCGATCGCGCCGCGGAGCGCCTCGGCGCCCTCGAGCGTGTAGAACTCGTGGACGCTCGCGCGCCACTCGGCGCCGAGCACGCCGGGCGTCGCGTCCGGCCGCGGTCGGCTGCCGGTGGCGATGACCAGCTGGTCGTAGGGCAGCGTGCGGCCGTCGGCGAGGGCCACGGTGGACGCCTCGGGGTCGATCGACGCCACCTCGGCCTCGACGAACGCCACGCCGTCGGGCAGCTGCCGCCGGCGCGGCCGCACCACGTCCGCGCGGCCGTAGGTGCCGAACGGCACGAACAGGTAGCCGGGGCGGTAGTGGTGCTCGTCGTCGCGGTCGACGACGGTGATCCGCCAGGCGTCGACGTCGAGGCGCGGCCGCAGCTTCGCGACGACCATGGTCCCGGCGCTGCCGCCGCCGAGCACGAGCAGGTGCTTCATCGGTCCCTCCCGGCGCGCGGTCGCCGACCGCGCGGCCCGAGAAGCGTACGGTCGGGGGGGGCGCCGTGGCGACGGGCGTCCGTCCCAGGCCGCAGGCGGGCGGCTAGACTCGACCGCGTGGCCGCCGCCGCGGAGCGGCGCCCGCGAGGAGGCCCCGATGCCCGAGCCCGAGCACCGCTTCGACCTCTACGGCGACGCCTTCAAGCGCGACCCCCACGCCACCTTCGCGTCGATGCGGCGCGAGGCGCCGGTCTGGCTGCAGGCGGGGCTCGACGGCGCCACGCCCATCTGGTTCGTCACCCGCTACGCGGACGTCGACGCGATGCTGCGCGACAAGCGTTTCGTCCGCGACGCCGCGCTCGCGCACGACCCCGCCGACCTGCCGCCCGAACCCGAGCTCTTCCGACGCATCGGCCAGCACATGCTCGCCCGCGACGGCGTCGACCACCAGCGCCTGCGCGGGCTGGTGAGTCAGGCCTTCACGCCGCGGCGCGTCGCCCTGATGCGCCCACGCATCCAGGCGATCGCCGAGGGGTTGCTGGCGCCGTTCGAGGGCCGCGGATCGATGGAGCTGATCGGCGACTTCGCCTTCCCGCTGCCAACGGCCGTCATCTTGGAGATGCTCGGGGTGCCCGGCGAGGACCGCGACCGCGTGCGCGTGTGGGGAAACGCGCTCCTGGCCGCCCCCCGCGATGCCGAGGAGGGCCGCCGGCTCGAGGCGCAGCTCACCGAGTTCCCGGACTACGTGGCGGCGCTCGTGGAGGAGCGCCGGGCGCGGCCCCAGGACGACCTGCTCTCGGGCCTCGTCGCCGCCTAGGAGGCCGGCGACCGCCTGAGCCTGGACGAGCTGCTCTCGACGCTCGTGTTGCTGATCACCGCCGGCCACGAGACCACCGTCAACCTGATCGCGAACGCGGTGCTGGCGCTCTCGCGCCACCCGCACGTGCGCGACGTGCTCGCAGCCGACCCGGCCGCGATGCCGACCGCGGTGGAGGAGCTCCTGCGCTTCGACGGCCCGGTCGAGCGCGCGCTCAACCGCTGGGCCGCCGAGGACGTCGTCTGGGGTGGCGAGACGATCCGGCGCGGTGAGCCGCTGATCCTGATCCTGGGCAGCGCGAACCGCGACCCGGAGCGTTTCGAGGCGGCCGACGCGCTCGACCCGGTGCGCACCCCGAACCCGCACGTGGCGTTCGGGAAAGGGGCGCACTACTGCATGGGCGCGCCGCTGGCGCGGCTCGAGGGGGAGATCGCCCTGAACGCGCTGCTGGCGCGGCTGCCCGGGCTGCGCGTCGTGGTCGACGAGGAGGCGCTGCGCTACCGGTTCCTGCCGGGCTTCCGCGCGCTCGAGGCGCTGCCGGTGGCGTGGGAGTTGCCGATTCAAGGCTAGCGAAGCGGGCGACCGAGCCTCACGCCCGGTCGCCCGCTGCACGTCCGGACGGGGGCGACCCCGCCCGCGAGCCTCACTTCAGGTCGAAGCGGTCGAGCTCCATCGCCTTGGTCCAGGCGGCGACGAAGTCGTGCGCGAACTTCGCCTGGGCGTCGTCGGCGGCGTACACCTCGGACAGCGCGCGCAGCTCGGAGTTCGAGCCGAAGACGAGGTCGACGCGGGTGGCGCTCCAGCGCACGGTCCCGTTGGCGCGGTCGTGCGCGTGGAACGTCTGCTCGTCGGGGTCGGCGGGCGCCCAGGCGACGCCCATGTCGAGCAGGTTGACGAAGAAGTCGTTCGTGAGCACGCCCGGACGGTCGGTGAGCACGCCATGCTTGGACCCGCCGTGGTTGGCGTCCAGCGCGCGCATCCCGCCCACCAGGACGGTCATCTCGGGCGCCGTGAGGGTGAGCAGCTGCGCCTTGTCGACGAGCATCTCCTCGGCCGAGATCGTGAAGCGGGTCTTGAGGTAGTTGCGGAAGCCGTCGGCGACGGGCTCGAGCACCTCGAAGGCCTCGGCGTCGGTCTGCTCGGCGGTGGCGTCGGTGCGGCCCGGGGTGAAGGGGACCGCGACGTCGTGGCCGGCGTCCTTGGCCGCCTTCTCGACCGCCGCGGAGCCCGCCAGGACGATCAGGTCGGCCAGCGAGACCTTGGTGCCGCCGCTCGCGGCGGCGTCGAAGTCGCGCTTGACGCCCTCGAGCACGCCCAGCACCTTGGCGATGCGCTCGGGCTCGTTGCCGGCCCAGTCCTTCTGTGGGGCGAGCCGGATGCGGGCGCCGTTGGCGCCGCCGCGCTTGTCGGAGCCGCGGAAGGTGGAGGCCGAGGCCCAGGCGGTGAACACCAGGTCCTGGACCGAGAGGCCCGAGGCCAGTACCTTCGCCTTGAGCGCGGCCACGTCGGCGTCGCCCACGAGCGGGTGGTCGACGGCCGGCACCGGGTCCTGCCAGATCAGGTCTTCGGCGGGGACCTCGGGGCCGAGGTAGCGCGAGCGCGGGCCCATGTCCCGGTGCGTGAGCTTGAACCAGGCGCGCGCGAAGGCGTCGGCGAACTCGTCGGGGTTCTGGTGGAAGCGCCGCGAGGTCTTCTCGTAGATGGGGTCCATCCGCATCGCCATGTCGGCGGTGGACATCATCGGGGCGTGCCGCTTGCTCGGATCGAACGCGTCGGGGACCAGCGTGGCGGCGGCGGGGTCGGTGGGGCGCCACTGCCAGGCGCCGGCCGGGCTCTTGTGGACCTCCCACTCGTAGCCGAAGAGCATGTCGAAGTAGCCCATGTCCCACTTGATGGGGTTGGGCGTCCAGGCGCCCTCGAGGCCGCTGGTGATCGCGTCGCCGCCCTTGCCGCTACCGTACGCGCTGCGCCAGCCGAGCCCCATCTCCTCGAGCGGCGCTGCCTCGGGCTCCGGGCCCATGAGCGACGGATCGCCGGCGCCGTGGGTCTTGCCGAAGGTGTGGCCGCCGGCGGTCAACGCGACGGTCTCCTCGTCGTTCATCGCCATGCGCGCGAAGGTCTCGCGGATGTCCTGCGCCGAGGCGAGCGGGTCGGGCTTGCCGTTCGGGCCCTCGGGGTTGACGTAGATGAGCCCCATCTGGACGGCCGCGAGCGGGTTCTCGAGGTCGCGGTCGCCCGCGTAGCGCTCGTCGCCGAGCCACTCGGCCTCCTTGCCCCAGTAGACGTCCTTCTCGGGCTCGTAGACGTCGGCGCGGCCGCCGGCGAAGCCGAAGGTCTCGAAGCCCATCGACTCGAGCGCCACGTTGCCGGTGAGCACCATCAGGTCGGCCCAGGAGATCGCCTTGCCGTACTTGCGTTTGATGGGCCACAGCAGCCGGCGCGCCTTGTCGAGGTTGGCGTTGTCCGGCCAGCTGTTGAGCGGCGCGAAGCGCTGGGTGCCCGAGGACGCCCCGCCGCGGCCGTCGCCGGTGCGGTAGGTGCCGGCGCTGTGCCAGGCCATGCGGATGAAGAGCCCACCGTAGTGGCCGTAGTCCGCCGGCCACCAGTCCTGCGAGTCGGTCATCAGCGCGTGCAGGTCGCGCTTGACGGCCGCCAGGTCGAGGCTCGCGAAGGCCTTCGCGTAGTCGAAGTCCGGGTCCATCGGGTCCGACCGGTTCGAGTGCTGCCGGAGGATGTCGAGGTTGAGCTGGTTGGGCCACCAGTCGCGGTTCGACCGGGTCCCGGCGGTCGTGCTGCCGTGGACCGGGCACTTGCTTTCGTCGCTCATGCGGGCTCCTTACCTGGCTGGGGAGGGTTCGGCGGGCTCGGCGGCCTGGGAACGGGATCCTGGACGCCCATCAGGGGCGTGAAGGCGTGCTCGCTCCGCGTCGCCTAGGCACCGTGTCTCGGTCAGGATACCGCGCGGTCGGCGCCGCGGCGTGCCATGGGGGACGTCGCCGAGCAACGCTCAGCCCCGCCCCGCACCGGGCAGAGCGAGAGCCACCACGCGACCGCGAGCACCGGCACCGCCATCCAGTTGAGCGCCGCGCCGGGCGCGATGCCGAGGGTCTCGAGCGGCTTCAGGATGCCGGCGAGCTCGCGGAGCGCCGGCTCGACCAGGAAGGCGGGCAGGACCAGCGGGACGAACCCGCGGTAGCGGAGCAGCAGGACCCAGAGCAGCGCGGCCAGGAGCAGTTGGATGGCGCCCCACTGGCCGAACATGGCGACGATGTTCGCGCCCCCGGCGACCGCGACGTCGACGGTCGCGATCGACCCTGCGCCGCCGTCGGGCGCGAAGACGTGGATCAGGCTGCGCACGGTGACGAGGGTCAGGTAGCCCGCCGCGAGCCACCAGGTGAAGGCCGGTCCGGTGAAACGGGTGGGGGCCGCGGGGAGGAGCGCCGACCAGCGCGGCCGCCAGCGGCTCGGGGCGGTGCGGGTGGGGGGTAGTGGGGTGGTCCACCAGGAGAGCGTGGCACGAGCCCTGCACCGTGGGCGCGACGGAGCGCACGGCGGTTATGGACGCGGCGGCCGTGCGCGGTCGCGCGGCGATCCCCGCCGTGCGCTTCGGTCAGTCGCCGAAGGTCAGCACCACCCCGAGGGCGGCCTCGTCGGTCGGGTCGAAGGCGTCCGGCCCGGGCTCGACGCCGTTGCGGTCGAGGAGGCGGGCGACGACTGCGGCGTAGGCGTCCGGTTCGAGGCTTCCACCGGCACCGAGCGGCATGTTCGTGCTCACGAAGGCGTACAGGTCGCCGAGCGGTCGGCCCTCCCACCGCTCCTGGAACACCGCGCCGGCGAGGACGGGGAACGACCCCATGCCTTCGAACGCGGTGCCGTGGCACACGGCGCAGTTCTGGGTGTAGATCGCCGCGCCCGCTTCGACCTGGGCTTCGGAGAAGACGGCGACGCTCTGCTCGTCGGCACCGGCGCGCGGCGCCGCGAAGAGCGCGAGGACCAGGACGGCTGTGGCGGTGGCCGCGGCGGCGACGGTGCGCCGACCGCGCCGATCGGGGTCTTGGCGGACGTTCGGTGGGGTGGATGGCATGGCGGTCCTCCTCGAGGGGACGTTCGGCGGGCGGAGGTGCACGCCCTCCGCCCGCCGTCGTCGGCGCCGGTTCCGGCGCCGATCGCGGACGGTCAGTTCCCGGCGACGATCTTCCAGACGCGGCCGCCCGTGCCCTGAGGCGCGTTGCCGTCGGTGGTCAGCACGTAGAGCTCGCCGTCGAGGTCCTCACCGAAGGCGAGAACGAACTGGTCGAGCTGGCGGTCGAGGACGAAGTCCCAGGCGCCGCTCGCGTCGGGCGCGGCCACGAAGAGCTTGCCGCCGGCCTCGACGAAGCTCTGGCTCCAGTCGCCGAAGACGTAGTGCCCGACGAGCTCGGGGATGGCGGTGCCACGGTAGACGTAGCCGCCGGTGGTGGAGATGCCGCGCCCGGCGTCGCCGGTGCCGCCGACGTTGCCGTAGACCAGCACGGGGAGCATCAAGTCCTCGCCCATCGGGCCGGTGGTGGGGCCCTCGGCGAGCGGCTCGCGGTTGGACTCGAGGTTGAACCAGCTGTCGGCCTCCATGATGCGCCAGCCGAGGTTGCCTGGGCCGGTGACCCGGTTGTGCTCCTCGTACATGCCCTGGCCTACGTCGCCGATCCACAGGTCGCCGGTGGCGCGGTCGAAGGAGAAGCGGAAGGGGTTGCGCACGCCCCAGAGGTAGATCTCGTCGCGCGCGCCGTGGCCGGAGGCCAGGCCCGACCAGACGAGGTCGTCGGCCTCGGGCAACTCGACGCCGCCGACGAAGGGGTTGCTCGCCGGGACGGCGTAGCCGCGCCCATCGTCGTCGTTCACGTCGATCCGGAGGATGGAGCCCAAGAGCGTGGTGACGTCCTGGCCGTTGCCCATCGGCGGGTGGTACGGACCGTTGTCGTTCGAGGTGCCTCCGTCGCCGAAGGCCACGTAGAGGTAGCCGTCCGGGCCGAAGGCGATCTGCCCGCCGTTGTGGTTGAAGGCCGGCTGGTCGACCGCCAGGACGACGCGTTCACTGGCGGGATCGGCGCGGTTCGGGTCGTTCCGCGAGACGCGGAACTCCGAGACGTGGGCCGTGTGGTTGAGCGCCGCCAGGGCGCCGGGGCGCAGCGGCGCGCTGTAGTGCACGAAGAAGCGGCCGTTGCGGGCGTAGTCGGGGTGGAAGGCCAAGCCGAGCACGCCACGCTCGTCGAAGCCGGGGCGGAAGGTCACGAGCCGGTCACGGAGGTCGAGGAACGGCGGCTCGAGCACCGCACCGTCGTCGGCAAGGACGTGGATCGTCCCCGACTGGTCGACCACGAAGCGGCGCGCGTCGCCTGGCGGCGTGACGAGCGCCACCGGCGAGGTGAGTCCCTCGGCCACGAGTTCGAGCTCGAGGTGGTCGAACGGGCCCTCGGCCTGGGCGACGGCGGAGCCGGCGAGCGCCAGCCACACGACGACCGCGGCGAACGCTGCCGCGACGGTCCAGCGAACGGAGTTCTGGCGTGGGTGGACGGTGGTCATGGGTCCCTCCTTCAGGGGTGGTCGAGGAGGCGACCCTAGGCGGTGCTCCCGAACGCGTGTGTCAAGCCGTTGGCACGGAGGTCGGCCACGCCGTCGGGCAGGGCCCGGTGGCCCTGGCGGGGGCGCAGCGCGCCCGCGCCGCGGCCACGAGTGACGCACCCGGTGGTGACGACCCCCGCGCCGCGGCGATACTGAGGGGTGACCGGGTGCGCGTGGGGCCCGGCGGGAAGGGTCGAATCGATGCGGCGGGCGAAGGTGTTGATCGTCGAGGACGACGTGGCGTTGGCGGACGCGCTGGCGCGCTCGATCGGCCGCGAGTACGACACCGTGGTCGCGCACAAAGGGGGCGACGCCCTGGCGCTGGCCACCCACGACGTCGACCTCATCCTGCTCGACCTCAACCTGCCCGACCTGGACGGCATCGACGTGGCCGAGCAGCTCGCGGCGCACGCCGCCGACATCGTCATGCTCACCGCCCGCAGCGACGTGGCGAGCCGCGTGCGCGGCCTGTACGCGGGGGCCGCGGACTACGTGAGCAAGCCGTTCGCCATGGACGAGCTGCTCGCGCGGATCTTCGCGCGGCTGCGCGGCCGAGCGCGCGGCGGGGTCGTCCGCCTTGGCTCGCTCGCCCTCGACGTCGAGGGCCACGCCTGCACCGTCGACGACGTCGCCGTGCCGCTGTCGGCGCAGGAGTTCGAGCTCCTGCGCCTGCTCCTGGGGCAGCAGGGGCGCGTGTTCGCCAAGGCCGACCTCGAGGCCCGCTTGTACGAAGCGGGTCCCCCCGCCTCGAACGCGCTCGAGGTGGTGGTGTCGCGGCTGCGCAAGAAGCTCGCGGACGCCGGGGCCGAAGGGGTGATCGATACGGTCCGCGGGCTCGGCTACGTGGTCCGAGCCGCGCCGAGGTGAGCCTCAAGAGCGGGATCGGCGTCGGCGTCGCTTTGCTGGCGGCCGCGGTGATCGTGGCGTTCGGCCTCCTCGCGTACGGTGGCTTCGTGCGGCAGCAGGAGGCGTCGACGCGGCGGCTGCTCGCCGACGACCTCGCGCGGGTGGCCGCCCTCCTCGAGAACCCGGTGCTCGGTGCCTCGTTGGCGACCGGCTCGGCCCCCGGCTTCGTCGTGCAACTGGTCGACGCGGACGGGCAAATGGTGCTCGCGTGGGGGTCCGACGCCCCGCTGCCGCTCGTCGCGCCGGCTGCGCAGGTGCTCGTGGCCGGGCGGCCGCATCTGGTGGGCAGCGCTCCCTGGCGGGACGCCGGCGCGACGATCCGGATCGCCCACGACCTCGAGGCCGCCTTGGCCACGCGCCGCGAGCTCGCGCGCAGCCTGGTCCTCGGTGGCGCGCTGACCTTCGTGCTCGCGATCCTCGTCGCGACCGTGGCGG
Organism: Trueperaceae bacterium; assembly: GCA_029210865.1. GTDB lineage: Bacteria > Deinococcota > Deinococci > Deinococcales > Trueperaceae > JAABTL01. The sequence continues at coordinate 1,330 of JARGGE010000034.1, read as the reverse complement.
TGGGCCGGGCCCTGTCGCCGCTCGACCGCGTCGCCGCCGCCGCCCGGACCGTCGACCCCGCGACCCCGGCGCCCATCCGCTACGACGGCGGACTGACCGAGATCAGGTCGCTCACCGACGCCCTCAACCACTCGCTCGCGGCCATCGGGCAACGCACCCGGGCGGAGCGCGCGTTCCTGCTCGAGGTCGCGCACGAGCTCGCTGGACCGCTGACGCTGGTCCGCTTCCACCTGATCGAGGCGGGCGACCGGCACCCCGACGACCCGCAGCTCCGGGCCGCCGCGGTCGCGGCCCACGAGCTGTTGCGCACGTCGCAGGACTTGCTGGTGCTGGCGCGCGGCGAGCTCGAACGCCCGGTCGAGACGCACGTCGTCGAGCTGCGCGCCCTGCTCGACCAGGCGGCCGGCGAGTACCCGGGTGTCGCGGTGCTAGCGTCGAGCGCCGGCGAGGTGATCGGTGATCGCGACCGCCTGATGCAGGTGGTCCGGAACCTGGTCCGCAACGGTGTCCAAGCGGCGGGCCGTCCGGAGGGCGTGCGCCTCGAGCTCGCCGCGGACGGCGACGTCCAAGTGGTGCGCGTGGTCGACGACGGGCCGGGCCTCGCCGCCGACGCGCCGGCGACCGTGTTCGAGCGGGGCGTCCGCGGTGGCTCGGGGTCCGGCGTGGGGTTGGCCATCGCCCGGCAGCTGGTCGAGCAGCACGGGGGGTCCATCGCCGCGCGGTCGGGGGCGGGCGGCGGTGCGGTCTTCGAGGTCCGGCTCCCGAGCCTCGCGGCGCGGCTCGAGGCGCCGGACGCGGGCTCGTGAGCGCGTGGCGTTCGGGGCAGGCGGAGCCATCGGTTCAGAGTCGCGTCAGGTTCGGACCCTATGCTCGGGGCATCGGGGGTCGGACGAGCCGGCCCGGCCCCGGGAAGGGAGGCGTGATGCGCCACCTACGCACCGTGGTCGCGGCGCTGGTCCTCGTCTTCACGGGGTCGCTCGCTCAGGCCTTCGCCTTCCCGCCGGACGCCGAGTTTATCGTCACCGACGCGCAGGGCGTCATCGTCGCGCTCGGCCGCGCGGTCGGCGGCACCGCGGTCGCCATGGACGTCTGGAGCGGCTTCGAGGGGCCGGCCCGACTGACGCTGTTCCTCCCCGACGGCACCACCCGTGCGATCGACGTCGCGATCGAAGACGGCGTCGTCGCGGTCGACGGGATCGACCTGCGCGAGGTACGCATGGAGAGCGTACAGCGTCAGCTGGGGCTGGTCTTCCAGGAGACGTTTCTGTTCATCGGCAGCGTTCGCGACAACATCCTGTTCGCCAACCCCCGCGCCAGCGAGGAAGAGATC
>JARGGE010000349.1 GCA_029210865.1 Trueperaceae bacterium | reverse complement strand
TACCCGTCGCGTCAAGCGTGGCTTTGCGGACATGCTCAAGGGCGGCGTCATCATGGACGTCGTCAACGCCGAGCAGGCGCGCATCGCCGAGGACGCCGGCGCCACCGCCGTCATGGCGCTCGAGCGGGTCCCCGCCGACATCCGCGTCCAGGGCGGCGTCGCGCGGATGAGCGACCCCGACATGATCCAGTCGATCATCGACGAGGTGTCGATCCCCGTCATGGCGAAGGTGCGCATCGGTCACTTCGTCGAGGCCCAGATCCTGCAGGCGCTCGGCGTCGACTTCGTCGACGAGTCCGAGGTGCTCACGCCGGCCGACGAGGCCTACCACGTGGACAAGCACGCCTTCACGGTGCCCTTCGTCTGCGGCGCCACGAACATCGGCGAGGCGCTCCGGCGCATCGGCGAGGGCGCTGCGATGATCCGCACCAAGGGCGAGGCGGGCACCGGCAACGTCGTCGAGGCCGTCCGGCACGCGCGCTCGGTGTACGGGTCGATCCGCGCCCTGCAGGCGATGCCGCGCGAGGAGCTCATGACCTTCGCCAAGGACCATGGCGCGCCGTACGACCTGGTCGTCTACGTGCACGAGCACGGCAAGCTGCCGGTGGTCAACTTCGCCGCTGGCGGGATCGCCACCCCCGCCGACGCGGCGCTGATGATGCAGCTGGGCGTCGATGGCGTCTTCGTGGGCTCGGGCATCTTCAAGTCGGCCCCCGGCCTCACCGGCAAGGAGGCTGCGCAGGCCTGGTTCCGCCGCGCCGAGGCGATCGTCAAGGCGACGACCCACTACCAGGACCCGGACGTGCTCGCCGAGGTCAGCCGTGGGCTGGGCGAGGCGATGGTCGGGATCAACATCGACACGCTCCCCGAGGAGGAGCTGCTGGCCGGCCGGGGTTGGTGAGGCTCGGCCGAAGCGGCGCCCTTCGCCGCTTCGGCCGAGCCATTGCCGTTCAGAGCCCGGGAAAGGCATCCGGGCTCTGAACTGCGAGTCCGTGGTGGCGTGCGCCGTTCGGGCTTCGGAAGGGCCTCCGGTCCGGCAACGGCGCCTCCGTGGCGATGTGCGCTCGTCCGTCCTCGAACCGCCTCGCGCGTCGGCGCCGCGGCAAATGCCGCGGCGCCGACGCGCGTCTCATGCCCGGACTGCTAGGCTGAGCCGGTGATCCGCAAGGTCCTGCAAGGCGTCTTCCTCGTCCTCCTCACCGCGCTGCTGTCGGTCGGCTCGCTCTTCGGGGCGTCGGCCTTGCGCTGGGCCCAGGAGCTCCCCTCGCTGGCCGTGCTCGACACGCTCGAGTTCAGCGCCACCTCGCAGGTGTACGCCCGCGACGGCACCCAGATCGGCCAGATCGTGCCGGTCTTCGGCGAGGACCGCGAGTCCTCCAACCGCATCCCGGTCTCGCTCGACGAGGTCTCGCCGGCGGCGCTGCAGGCGATCGTCGCGTACGAGGACGCCAGCTTCTTCCGGCACTACGGCTTCGACGTCCTGAGCGTCGCGCGCGCCTTCTACGAGGAGTTCTTCGGTGACGCCGACCGCGGCGGCTCCACCATCACCACCCAGGTGGTCAAGAACACGGTGCTCTTCGACCTGCGCGCCGATCGCTCGCTCGAGCGCAAGGCGAAGGAGCTCATGCTCGCCGCCGAGCTCGAGCGGCGCCTGACCAAGCCCGAGATCCTCACCCACTACGTCAACGTCGTCTTCTGGGGCGGCAACGTCTACGGCATCCGGGCCGCCGCCCAGACCTACTTCGGCAAGGAGCCCAGCGAGCTCACCCTCGCCCAGGGGCTCTACCTCGCGCGCCTGATCCCGGCCCCCAACCCACGCCACGACGACTTCACGAGCACCCGCGCGAGCATGCGCACGGTGCTCGACGCCATGGTGCGGCGCGGCACGATCAGCGAGGACGCCGCCGACCGCGCCTGGCGCGAGGAGCTGCAGCCGCGCGGCTGGCGGATCACCTACGACGGTCGAGGGGGCGTGGTCGAGGCCGTCCGGACCGGCGACGAGGTGCGCGTGCAGGGGAGCCTCAGCTCCGACCTGTCGCGCGACGTCCTCTTCCACGTGCGCAACGTGTTGCTCGAGCGCTTCGGCGAGCCCGTCCTGTTCGGCCAGGGCGGCTTGCGCGTCTACACCACGATCGACGTCCAGGCGCAGCGCGCCGCCAACGCCGCCGCGGAGCGCGCCGACGTGCCCGACGGCGCGCAGCTCGCGATCGTCGGCCTCGACCCGGCCACCGGCGAGGTGCTCGCGATGGTGGGCGCGAAGCCGTACCCGGATCTGCCACCCGGCGAGTACAACCGCGCCACGCAGGCGCGGCGGCAGCCCGGGTCGTCGTTCAAGCCGATCGTCTACGCGACCGCGATGGAGCTCGGCGGTTTCTCGCAGGCGACGGTGCTGCTCGACGAGCCGGCCACCTTCCTCACCCGCGGCCAGCCGCCCTACGAACCGCGCAACTGGGACGACCAGTTCGCCGGCGTGCTCACCGTGCGCGAGAACCTCAACCAGAGCCGCAACATCCCGGCGGTCAAGGCGCTCGAGGCGGCGTCGGCCGAGGTGGTCGCGAACCGCGCCCGCGAGCTCGGGTACGACGTCGAGCCGTACTACGCGCTCGCCCTCGGCTCGTTCGAGGTCACGCCCATCCAGCACGCCTCGGCCTTCGGCGCGTTCGCCAACGGCGGCGTGCAGGTCGAGTGGCACGTGGTCACGCGCGTCGAGGACGCCGACGGCAACGTGCTGTTCGAGGCGCAGCCGCGCGAGAAGCAGGTGTGGAGCCCGCAGGTCGCGTACGTCATGCTCGACACCCTGCACGGCAACGTCGTCGACCGCAACCCGACCGCGCTCTCGTGGCGCGCGAACGTGCCCGGCCGCTGGATCGCGGGCAAGACCGGCACCACCAACGACGAGCGCGACATCTGGTTCGTCGGCGCCACGCCGGGGCTCACGGCCGTCGTGTGGATCGGCAACGACGACAACAGCTCGCTGCCGCGCTCGATGACGAACGCGGACGGGAGCACCGAGACGGTCACCAGCTCGCGCCAGCCGATCTACGTCTGGAACGACTTCGTGGCCGCCGCGCTCGAGGGGCGGCCGGTGGCCGCCGACGGCTTCACGATCCCCGAAGGCGTCGTCTTCCACCGCATCGATCGCCGCACCGGGGCGCTCACCGCGAGCGGCACCCAGGCGGCCTTCGTCGCCGGCACCGACCTCAGCGCCGACGGCGTGGCGGGCACCCTCAGCATCGAGGTCCCGATCGACCGCCGCACCGGCGAGCGCGCTGATGGGATCGAGCGATGGTGCGTTCATGGCGAGCCTCCG
>JARGGE010000348.1 GCA_029210865.1 Trueperaceae bacterium | reverse complement strand
CGGCAGCGGTTCGATCGCCGAGAACAGGTAGGCGTCGCGCGAGACGATGACGCGGGCCTTCATCAGCGGCACCCGGAAGGCGGTCCAGACGGCCTCGGCGAAGGTCGCGTACTCGGCGACCGCGGTCGTCCCCAGGACGACGCGGACGACGTCGATGCGGCAGTCGTGCGGCAGCGTCTGGCACGGGACCGCGTACTTGTCGGTGTAGGTCAGGCCGTTCTTGTGCTCCGCGATCGCCGCCGCGTGGGCAGCAGCTGGCCACGGCTCGAGAACGGGTTGACGGGGTAGGCGAACAGCGGTGGGGCCGGCCACCGGTCGGTGACGAGCTGCGTCTCGGGGACGGCCAGCCCGGCGCGGCGCTCCACCTCGATCGCGATGGGCACCACGTAGGCGTCGAGGCACGCCGCGGCGCCCGGGACCACGAGGTCGCCGGCCTGCTCCGCGTCGAGCGAGCGGTAGTAGCCGTGCGTGAGGTACGTGTAGTCGCCCTCGAGGTTGGCGCGCACCGGGCGCGTGGGGTCGAGGCCCCACGCGCCCGGCACCCGCTCGGGGGCGAGGTCGAGCCAGCGTCTCGCGTCGGTCAGGCCCACGCGACGGCGCCGAGCGCGGCGACGCCGGGGAGCGTCTGGCCCTCCAAGAACTCCAGCGAGGCCCCGCCACCCGTGCTCACGTGCTCGATCCGGTCGGCCAGGCCGGCCTTGGTGATCGCGGCGACGGAGTCGCCGCCGCCGACCACGCTCATCGAGCCCGACGCCGCGACGGCCTCGGCGATCGCGCGCGTCGCGACGTCGAACGGTGGGACCTCGAAGACGCCCAGGGGACCGTTCCACAGCACCGTCGCGGCGCCGGCGAGCGCGTCCTTGAACTCGGCGATCGCCTTCGGTCCGGCGTCGAGGCCCTTGAGCCCGTCCGGGATGGCGTTCGACGGGTGGACGCTGACGGCCTCGCCGGCCTTGATCTCGGCAGCGCACACCGAGTCGACCGGCAGCACGAGCGGCACCTTGCGGGCGGCCGCCTTGGCGAGCAGCTCGCGGGCGAGCTCGAGCCGGTCGTCCTCGACGAGCGAGTCGCCGACGCGTCCCCCCTGGGCCTTGACGAACGTGTACGCCATGGCGCCGCCGACGATGAGCGTGTCGGCGACCTCGAGCAGGCGCTCGATGACGGCGATCTTGTCGGAGACCTTGGCGCCGCCGAGCACGACGACGAACGGGCGCTCGGGTGCCTCGAGGAGGCCGCCCAGCACGGTGAGCTCGCGCTCGAGCAGCCGGCCGGCGGCCGACGGCAGCAGCCGTGCGACCCCCTCGGTGCTCGCGTGCGCGCGGTGTGCCGCGCCGAAGGCGTCGTTGACGAAGGCGTCGGCGTAGCCCGCGAGAACGCGCGCGAGCTCGGGGTCGTTCTTCGTCTCGCGGCGGTCGAAGCGGGTGTTCTCGAGCAGCGTGACGCTGCCCGCCGGGGCCGCCGCGACGAACTCGGCCTGGGCCGGGTCGGCGGGACCGTCGGTCGCCAGGTAGCGGACCTCGCGGCCGAGCAGCTCGGCGAGCCGCGCCGCCACCGGACCCAGCCGGGCGGTGTCGTCGGGCCCCTTGGGGCGGCCGAGGTGGCTGGCGAGGACGAGCGTGCAGCCGCGCTCCAGCAGCTCGGTGAGCGTGGGCAGGGTCGCGCGGATGCGGGTGTCGTCGCCGATCACGCCCCCCTTGATGGGGACGTTCAGGTCGACGCGGACGAGGACGCGCCGCCCGTCGAGCGGCGCGTCCGAGAGGGTGGGGAAGGCGGGCACGGGGCCCTCAGCGCCGTCCGGTCATCAGTTCGAGGACGTCGACCATGCGGCTGCTGTAGCCCCACTCGTTGTCGTACCAGGAGAAGAACTTGAGCATCCGGCCCATGGTCTTGGTGAGGCTCGCGTCGAAGATCGCCGAGTGCGGATCGCCGACGATGTCGGAGCTGACGATCGGGTCCTCGGTGTAGCGCACGATCCCCTTGAGGTGCCCGTCGGCCGCGGCCTTGATCGTGGCGTTGACGTCGGCCTTGCTCGCGTCGCGCTTCAGGAGCGCGGTGACGTCCGAGAGCGAGCCGGTGGGGGTGGGGACGCGGATGGCGAGGCCGTCGAAGATGCCGTTGAGGTTCGGCAGCACCTTGCCGACCGCCTTGGCGGCACCGGTGGAGGTCGGGATGATGTTCGTGGCCGCGTTGCGGGCGCGCCGCAGGTCGCGGTGCGGGCCGTCGAGGATGTTCTGGTCGTTCGTGTAGCTGTGGATGGTCGTCATCATCGCCTGCTCGATGCCGAAGGTGTCGTCGATGACCTTCATGATCGCGGCGAGCGAGTTGGTGGTGCAGCTGGCGTTCGAGACGATCGTGTGGGTGTCCGGGTCGTACGAGACCTCGTTGACCCCGATCATGATGTCGGCGTCGGCGTCGGGGGAGGGCGCGCTGATCAGGACGTGCTTGGCGCCGCCTTCGAGGTGACGCGCGGCAGCGGCACGCTTGGTGAAGAAGCCGGTCGACTCGACGACGACGTCCACGCCGTGCTCGCCCCAGGGGATCTGGTCGGGCTCGCGGATGGCGGTCGCGACGATCTTCTTGCCGTCGACGATCAGGTGCGTGTCGTCGTGGCTCACCTCGCCCGGGAAGCGCCCGTAGGTCGAGTCGTACTTGAGCAGGTGCGCGAGGGTCGTGTTGTCGGTCAGGTCGTTCACGAGGGCGATGTCGAGCCCTCGGGCGTGGGCGATGCGGAAGATCTGTCGGCCGATGCGGCCGAACCCGTTGATGCCGATCTTCATGTCGTGCCTCCTGGCTGGCGTGATCGGGTCGCACCATGCGCTCCGGCCGCCTCGACGAGTGTACCGCACCGCCATGTGACGCCCGTCCCAAACGGTCTCGGAGCCGCACCGCACGCACGGCGGCGGTGCGGCTCGAGCCGGTCCGCGGGCGGGCGGCGTCGGGTCAGCCGGCGCGGCGGAGCGCGATGGCGAGCCGCCCCTCGCCTAGCTCGGCGTCGAGCCGGAAGGCCTCGCCGTCCAGGTCGCCTTCACGCACCCCGACGGCGAGCACCTCGGTGCCCCAGGCGTCGCCGTGCTCGCGCAGCGCGGCGGCGGCCTCGGGGTCGCTGGCGACGTAGCCCAGTTCGATGCGGTCGGCGACCTCGAGGCCCGCCTGCTTGCGGGCGTCCTGCACCAAGCGCAAGGCGTCGCGCATGAGCCCCTCGCGGCGCAGCTCGGGGGTGAGCTCGGTGCGCAGCGCCGCGAGCATGCCCTTCTCCTCGACCGCGGCGTAGCCCTCGGGGCTGCGCGCGTCGAGCAGCAGCTCGTCCGGGGCGAGCGCGACGGTCTCGCCGTCGACCTCGAGCTCGAACGGGCGGCCGGC
>JARGGE010000347.1 GCA_029210865.1 Trueperaceae bacterium | reverse complement strand
CCCGACGCTTGACGCTCGCGCTTCCGGCGCCGGTGGGCACCTGCTAGAGCAGCAGCCGGTACGGGGCCGCGATCGACTCGGCCACGAGCCCGAGCGCCGCGACGGCGGCCGTGGGCACGTCGTCGCCCGACAGCGTCAACCACGCGCCGTCGCCGGTGCCGCGGCCGAGCGTCAGGACCGGCGCGTCGAGGTGCAGGACGACCTCGTCGAGCGCCAGGCCGCCGAGGTCGGCGACCACGAGCGCCACCGTGCGCGCGTCGGCGCCGGGATCGGTCGCGGCGCCGTCCAGCGCGGCGACCATGGCGGCCAGAGCCGCCTCGAGCGCCACCGGACGGCGCCGTGCCTCACCCCCCGCCCAGCGCCAGGCGTCCACGCGCGGCACGGACCAGGCGCCGACGACGGCGCGGGCCAAGAGCGCTTCGGCGACCGCCGAAGGGGACGCCTCCAGGGCGTCGGCGACGTGCGACACGACGGTCCGGAAGGCGCCGTCGTCGACGCGGCGGCGCCACACGGAGCCGTGGCGCGCCCACACGACCTGACCCTCGCTCAGCGCTCGCTCGCTCGCGCGCGCGCGTTCGGCCGCGAGCGCCGGCTCGGCCGCGGGCATCGTATCGCTGGCGTCCATCGCCTCCGAGGCGTGCATCGGAGGGGACGCGGGCATCGCCTCGGGCGTCGCGGTGGCGGTGCCGAGCGCGGCGCTCGCGTCGTCCGCGCCGGTCGCCTCGGGTGCATCGTCGAACGACCATCCGTCGTCGCCCTGCTCGACGCTGCTCGCGTCCACGGCGGCGTCCTCGTCCAAGAAGACGACGCCCGGGTCGTCGCTGGGCGCCGAGGCGCCGTCCTCGAACAGGTCGGGCAGCCCAGCGCCGTCGCGCTCCCCCACCTGCATCGGCTCGCAGCCCTCGACGTCGAGCATCATCCCGTCCTCGTCGCCGGCGGCATGGGGCGCCTCGTCGACCGGGACGTCGAGGAACACCGCGCCATCATCGGAGGCGTCGGCATCCAGCGCGTCCGGGACGGGTTCGTCGACCAGCAGGAGGCCGGCCTCGTCGTCCTCGGAAGCATCGAGGTCGACCGACTCGGCGGGCGCCGCGTACATCGGCTCCTCCGTCGCCGGCTCGGGCGCCACCGCGCCCCCCATCGGGGCGACCGGCGGCTCGCTCGCGGGTTCGTCGAACAGGAACAGGTCGTCGTCGAGCGTGTCGGTGGTCGAGCGCTCGGGCAGGGGCTCGGCGCCGGCCCGGTAGCCGGCGACGTCGTCCTCCGGCCACGCGGCCATGCCCTCGGGCACCGGTTCCGGCGTCGGGTCGAGCTCTTCCTCGCCGGCCATGACGCGCGCGAGGAACCCGAGCACGTCGCGCTCGACGACGCGACCGCCGTCGCCCGTGCCCTCGAGGCGCCGCCAATCGACGTTGTTCTCCTCGGCCAGCCGCCGCGCGAGCGGTGCGATGTCGGGTTCGTTCACACGTCCTCCTAGCGCCGGTCCAGGGCGTCGACGCGCCCTCGGACCGCTTCGTGCACCGAGTCTACGCGTGCGGCACGCGCACGCGCGCGAACGACCTCACGCCCGCGCCCCCCCCCGACGGCCTCACGGCCGCCAGGCCTGGAAGAAGGCGCCGTCGATGTACGTCTGGACCAGCGGCTCGTCGCCGACGATGCGGACGCTGATGGCCACGCCCTCGCCCGCGTTCAGCTCGCGATCGAGCACGGTGCGCTCGCCCTCGTCGTCGACGACGACGAGGGTCAACCGGTACGGCTTCGTGGCCAGGCTCGGCACCCCGACGCTCGCCGGGTCGAAGCGGAAGGGGATCAGCCGGCTGCCGTCGGCCTGCGCGACCGTGGTGCCCGGGGCCGGGACGTCGTCCGGTGGTCGGTCCACGTCGCCCGCGCCGGCATCGCCGGACCCGAAGGCTCCGAAGTCGAAGGGCCGGAGCGGCCCTTCGGCGTCGATCGGTGCCCCGAGGTCGTCGGCCGGCCCGTTCACGACCAGGACCACGGGCGAGCCCACGACCGTGTAGCCCGCCGGTCGCGTCTCGACGACGCCCTCGGCGAGCGCGGGGTCGTCGATGCGCTGGACCGCGCCCACCTGCAGCTGCGCCGCGCGCAGGGTGAGCTGGGCACGCCACAGCGGCAACCCGGCGACGTCGGGGACCTCGACCACCCGAGTCCCCTCGAGCGCGTAGACGAGCGTCACCGGTGTGGACGGCAGCACGCTGGAGCCCGCCGCGGGACGCTGGTCGGTGACGGCGAACGGGCGATCGAAGCTCAGGTCGGCGGCGACCTGCTCGACGTGGCGGATCCCGAGCGCCGCGAGCTCCGCGGCGGCGGCCTCGACCGGCGTGCCGACCAGGTCGGGCAGCGTGACGGGGGCGTCGACCGGACCCCGGCTCACGCTCAAGCGCACGCCGACGCCGCGCGCCAGCGCCGCCCCTGCAGCGGGTTGCTGGACGACCACCGACCCGGCGGGCCGGTCGGACCCGACGTACGCCACCCGCTCGACGACGGCGCCGAGCGCCTCGACGCGCGCGACCGCGTCCCCCTCGCGGAGGCCGACCAGGGTAGGCAGCGTCACCACCTCCTGGAGACCGTTGACGCCGAGCACCACCTGGCGACCGGGCCGCACCGAGGTCCCGCCCGCCGGGGTCTGCGAGACCACCTCGTTCGGCGCCGCCCCGGCGGCGACCTCGACATACGCGCTCGGCTCGAGACCGACGTCGCGCACCCGCGCGGCGGCCGCCTCGAACGCCAGGCCGTGCACGTCGGGCACCCGCACGACGCCGACCTCGAGGTAGCCGCGCACGACCGACCCCGCGGTCGCCAGCAGCGCCACGAGCACGGCGCCGAGCACGATCAGGCGCACGGCTCGGAAGCGGTGGGGACGGGTCGGACGCATCGCAGCGAGGCTATCACGGGACCCTGAGCGGTCGCTGCGCGCCCCCGTGCCGGACACGCGCGCGGCGCGCGGTGGGTCGGTAGACTGCCGCATGCCCGCGCACGCCCTCGACCCCGACGCCCAACCGGCCAGCGAGTTCGAGCTCGCCTGGTTGCGGCGCGCGGAGGCCCAGGGCGTCCCGGTCGCGCCGATGGCGGTGGTCGCCGCCGCGGTCGAGGGCGACTTCTACCGGCTCGCCGGGCTCGAGGCGCGCGTCGCGGCCCGCTTCGCCGACGTCGATCCGGTCGATCCGGACGAGGACGACCTCGAGGACCTGGCGCCCGAGGTCGCGCGCTGGGTCCTCGACGCGGCGCTCCTCGTCGAGGTCGTCGAGGGCTTCTACGAAGCGTTGAGCGGTCTGCCCTCGAGGGTGGTCGTGCGCCGACCCGGGAGCGAGGGGCGCGTCTCGATCCGAGGACGGCCGGCGCTCGTCGC
>JARGGE010000346.1 GCA_029210865.1 Trueperaceae bacterium | reverse complement strand
CGACGGGCTCCACGAGGACGTCTGCGCGGCGCAGGTCCGCTTCGAGGGGGGCTGCGTGGCCCGCTTCCTGGCGAGCCGGGTCGCTCCGGACGCCGAGCGCAGCCTGGTCGTCGCCGAGGCGCACCGCACCTTCCGCATCGACTTCGCCAAGGACCCGCACATCGAGATGGCGGTCTACCGGCCGCTCCGCGCGGCGGGCGAGGGCAGCCACGTCCACGTCGACCGCACGGTCGTCTTCGAGGACAACCCGTTGCGCAAGGAGCTCGCGCACTTCCTGGCCCGCGTCCGCGGCCGCACGACGCCCATCGGCACGCTCGAGGACGACCTCCGCTCGCTGACCCTCGCCACCGACCTGCTCGCCCGCCTGCGCGCCCACCGGGCCGCGCTGCCGCTCCCGCTCTGACCCACCCCCGCGGCGCCGACGGCCTCGGCGGCGAGCGGTAGACTCGCGGCCATGGTCGACGTGCGCCGCCTCCTCCCCCACCGCTACCCGTTCCTGATGGTCGACGCCTTCGTTCACCAGGAGGGGGACGCCTTCGAGTGCCGCAAGAACGTCTCGCACAACGAGCCGTTCTTCGCAGGCCACTTCCCGCAGGAGCCGGTCATGCCCGGGGTGATGATCGTCGAGGCCCTCGCCCAAGCCGCCGCCGTCGGCCTGCAGGTCCGCGAAGCCGCGGCAGCGAGTGCGGCCGCGGCGGCGAGCGGGGACGCGGCAGCGAGCGGAGCGGCGGCGAGCGGGGACGCAAGCACCGCCGGCGATGGCGTCGCCGCGGGCGACCGCGTCGCCGCCGAACCGCAGGTGGGGTACCTCACCGGCATCGAGCGGGCGCGCTTCCGGCGCAAGGTGGTGCCCGGCGACGTGCTGCGGCTCACCGGAACGATCTCCCGCTTCCGCCGCGGCCTCTGCACGGTCGAGGCGGTCGCGCTGGTCGGCGACGAGGTCGCGGCCGAAGCCACGCTCTCCTTCGCCTTCGCGCGCTGAGCCGTCCATGGCCGCGCCGGTCGTGCACCCGAGCGCCCTCGTCGACCCCGCCGCCGAGCTGGGCGACGACGTCGTCGTGGGGCCGTTCGCCGTCGTCGAGGGCGGCGTGGTGGTCGGGGCCGGCGCCGTCCTGGAGGTCGGCGCGGTGCTGCGCCGCGGGACCTGGGTCGGGGCGCACGCTCGCGTCGGGCCGTACGCGGTCGTCGGCAGCGCCCCCATGGACACGCGCTTCCGCGGGGAGCCGAGCGGCGTCACGCTCGGCGCCCGCTGCGACCTGCGCGAACACGTCACCATCCACCGGGCGACCGGCGAGGGGGCCCGCACCGCGGTCGGCGCCGACGCCCTGGTCATGACTGGCGCGCACGTGTCGCACAACGCGGTCGTCGGCGACGGGTCCGTGCTGACCACGCAGGTCCAGCTCGGCGGCCACGTCGAGGTCGGTGCCGGCGCCGTGCTGGGCGCGGGCGTCATGGTCCACCAGTGGGGGCGGGTGGGCCGGTGGGCGATGGTCGGCGCCACGTCGGCGCTGAACGCCGACGTGCTCCCCTTCGCGCTCGCGCGCGGCAACCCCGCCCGCCACTACCGCCTCAACGCGGTCGGCCTGCGCCGCCGCGGGCTGGCCCCGGAGGTCACGGGCGCGCTCCAGGACGCCCTGCGCGCCGTGCGGCGGCACGACCGCGCGCGCCTCGCCGAGCTCGCGGACCGCTGGCCCGAGGTCGCCGAGCTGACCGCCTTCGCGGAGCGCTCGCGGCTCGGCGTCGCCCGCTTCGTGACGCACGGGTGAGCGCCATGACGGGTCGGCGGGTGGTGCTGACGTCCAACGGCCCGGGCGAGCTGTACGCGTGGGCGCGCCCGGTGGTCGCCGCCTGGCGGCGCGCCGAGCCCGACGCGGACGTCCGCATCGCGCTGGTGCCCTGCCAGTTCGCCGCCGGGAACGAGGCCGAGGTCGCCAGCGGCTTCGACATCCAGGGGGTGACGACCGCAGCGCAGTTCCTCGCCGCCGGGGCGGTCGGGCGGGCGCCCGGCGGGCTCGAGGGGGGGCCGGGCGGCGTGGTGCTGTCGCTCGGCGGCGCCGGCGGGCACGCCGTCGCGCTCGCACGGCGGCTGCACGTGCCGGCCTTCAAGTACGCCTTCGTGCCGTACCGCGCCGGTGGCCTCGAACGCCTCTTCGTCCACGACGAGGCGACGCGCCGCAAGGCGCGGCTGCTGGGCGCGCCCGCCGGCCGCGTCGAGGTCATCGGCAACCTGGTGGCCGACGCCGTGCACGGCGACCGCGTCCCAGGCGCGAGCGCCGCGGGCCCCATCGGCCTCGCCGGCGACCCGCACGTCCTGCTGTTGGCCGGCTCCCGCGACGCCTTCGCGGTCCACCTGATCCCGTTCGTGCTCGCGGTCGCCGACCACCTGGCGGCGCGCTACCCGGGCGCGCGCTTCGTGTGGCCCGTCCCGCGCCTCCTGCGGCCCGAGACGATCGCCGCCGGCCTCGCCGGCCGCGAGCGCGCGACGCTGGGGGGCACGAGCGCCCGCCGCGACGGCGACCGCGCGGTCACCGAAGCGGGGACCGTCGTCGAGCTGGTCGACGAGGGCGCGCGCTACGCCCACATGCACCTCGCGGACGTCGCGGTGACCATCCCGGGCACGAACACGCTCGAGCTCGGGATCGCCGGCGTCCCCGCGGTCGTCGTGCTGCCGCTGAACCGCCCGGAGATCATCCCGCTCGAGGGACCGGGGCACTGGCTCTCGTTGCTTCCGCTGGTGGGCACGCCGCTCAAGCGCCGCGCGGTGCGGCTGTTCGTCGAGCGGCTCGACGTGCCGGTCGCCCTCCCCAACCGCTTCTCGGGCGAGCCGCTCATGGTGGAGGTCAAGGGCGTCGTCGACCCCGAAGGGGTCGCGGCCCGCGTGGCGGCGCTCGTCGACGACCCCGACGACCGGGCGCGCCGGCGCGCCCGCCTGCTCGCGACCATGCCGCAACCCGGAGCCGCCGACCGCCTGGTCGAGCGCGTGCGCACCCTCGCGCACCTGGTCCCGGGCGAGCTGGGCGTCGGGGAGGTTGGCGTCGGGCGCGGCCCCTAGAAAGGGCTCCAGCGCCTCGGGCGGGAGCCACGTGGGTCGGTCAGGGGTGCCGGTGAACCCCACGAGGACCTGATCCTCGGCCAGGAGCGGGCGCTCGACGCCGTCTCTCCCCTGGCTGACGATGTGGAAGCGCTCGACGATGTGATAAGGGCTTCTGATGCTGTCATGGTGGCACGGGGTGATCTGGCAGTGGAAATCGGTGACGCCCAGCTGGTGGGTGTTCAGAAGCATATTATCAATCGTGCCAGAACGCTGGACCGGGCCGTGATCACGGCAACGCAGATGATGGAATCCATGATCGAAAATCCGATGCCGACACGCG
>JARGGE010000345.1 GCA_029210865.1 Trueperaceae bacterium | reverse complement strand
CGAGCATCTGTCCGGGGCCGAGGCGACCCCGTTCGACGACCGTCCGGTCGGGCAAGGGCACCATCCCGGCCTCGGACCCGACGATCACCAGCCCGTCGTCCGTGATGGCGTAGCGCTGCGGGCGCAGCCCGTTGCGGTCGAGGGCCGCGATCGCGTAGCGACCGTCCGACACCGCGAGCGCCGCCGGACCGTCCCAGGGCTCCATCAGGGTCGCGTGGTGCTCGTAGAAGCCGCGCAGGTCGGGGTCCATCGCGTCGTCGTTCTCGAAGGCCTCGGGGACGAGCATCGCGAGCGCGTGGAGCGGGTCGCGGCCCGCGAGGGTGAGCAGCTCGAAGGCGTTGTCGAGAGCGGCCGAGTCGGAGCCGCCCTCCTCGATGATCGGCATGAGCTCGGCCATGGCGTCGCCGAAGACCTCGCTGCGCAGGACCGGCTCGCGCGAGCGCATGAAGTTGACGTTCCCCTGCAGCGTGTTGATCTCGCCGTTGTGGGCCAGGAAGCGGAACGGCTGCGCCAGCGACCAGCGCGGCAGGGTGTTCGTGCTGTAGCGCTCGTGGAAGATCGCCAGGGCGGTGGCGTAGTCGGGGTCGGCGAGGTCGCGGTAGAAGGTGGCGAGGGCGTCGCCGACCATCAGCCCCTTGTACACGATCGTGCGGCTCGAGAAGGACGGCACGTAGACGCGCCCCAGGCCCGCGGCGCGGAGTCGCCGCTCGATGCGCTTGCGCATCAGGAAGAGCAGCCGCTCGTAGCCGAGCGCGTCGAGCCCGGCCGGACGCTGGACGAGCACCTGGCGCATGACCGGCCGCCGCGCGCGGGCGTCCTTGCCGAGCGCCCCGTCGTCGACCGGCGGGTCGCGCCAGGCGAGCACCTGGAGCGGGCCCTCGCCGAGGACCGCCTCGATGCGTCCGTAGACCTCGTCGACCTCCCCGTCGTTGGCGACGAAGAAGGTGCCGACGCCGAGCTCCTCGTCGGCGCCGAACGCGATGCCGCGCTCGCGCAGGTCGCGTCGGAACAGCGCGTGCGGGACCTGCGTGAGGACCCCGGCGCCGTCGCCGGTGCGGCCGTCCGCCGAGACGGCGCCCCGATGGGCGAGGTTGCGGAGCGCGGTGAGCGCGTGGTCAAGCACGCTGCGGCGCGGCCCCCCCTCGAGGCTAGCGATGAAGCCGACGCCGCAAGCGTCGCGTTCGTGGGGCCAAGCGAGGCGTCGGACGTCGGAGTACTGGGGCATACGGTCCTTTCGCGTGCGGGCGTCGCGACCTCGACGGCCCGTGCGGGTGCGGAGAGCGGAAGGGGGCGGCGGCGACCCGCATCGGTTCGACCGGACCGCCCGGGCGGGACCCGGCGACCCGTCGGCACGCGCCTACCGACGACCACGGGAGGTGGTCGCGGCGGGGCAACCTCATGCGCCGGGAAGCGATGGAAGCCCCGGCCGTGGGCCGAACTCTACCAGCGCCAGCGGCGGGGTGTCAACGTGGCGATGGCGATGAACCCGCTCCAGGACGCTGTTCCTGAACGGTTGCGGCGCTCGCCTCCTGCGCCTCGGAGGCGAGCGCCGCACCGCACGAGTGGATCGCAAGCGCAACCCTATGCAGGGCGTTCGGAAGGTTCGCGCGCCGCCCCGGCGTCGACCTGCGCGTCCCCGGTTGCCGGTGGCCGCGCCACGCCCTCGACCCCGTCGGCGAGCAGTTTCGACTCGATCGCGTCGAGCAGCGCCTCGTACGAGGCGTCGATGATGTTGCTGTGCGCGCCGACGGTGCCCCAGGTGGTGCGCCCGTCGCTCGTCTCGACGTGGACCCGGACGACGCTCGCCGTGCCCGTCGCCGGGCCGCTGAGCACCCGCACCTTGTAGTCGACGAGCGCGAGGTCGGCGAGGGTCGGGTAGAAGGCGATGAGCGCCTTGCGCAGCGCGCGGTCGAGAGCGTTGACCGGACCGTCCCCGTCGGCCGCCGTGTGCGCGGCTACGTCGCCGACCGCCACGCGCACGGTCGCCTCGCACCGCGGGGCGCCGTCGCCCTCGCGCTTGTCGATGACGACCGTGTACCCGTGGAGGTCGAAGAACGGCCGGTGCTCGCCGCGCAGGCGGCGGGCCACGAGCCGGAACGAAGCCTCCGCCCCCTCGAAGGCGTAGCCCAGGTGCTCGAGCTCCTTGAGCCGCGCGACGAGCGCGGCCGCGTCGCCGCCGCCGAGCTCGGCCCCCTTGGCGACCAGGTTGGCGCGTCCCGAGAGGTCGGAGAGCAGCACGCGGCGCACCTGCCCGACCCGCTCGGGCGGCACATGCTCGTAGGTGTCGGGGCGCCGGTTGACGGCCGAGACGTGCACGCCCCCCTTGTGGGCGAACGCCGCGTCGCCGACGTACGGCCGGCGGACGTTGGGTTCGAGGTTCGCGCGCTCGTCGACGTAGCGCGAGAGCGCCCGCAGCTCGCCAAGGGGCTGCGGCTGGTCGGCGCCGAGCTTCAGGACCAGGTTGGCCAGGACCGTCAGCAGGTCGACGTTGCCGCAGCGCTCGCCGTAACCGTTCACCGTGCCCTGGACGTGCCGCGCCCCGGCCCGCAGCGCGGCCAGCGCGTTCGCGACGGCGAGGCCGGCGTCGTCGTGCGGGTGGATGCCCAGGAGGACGTCGGCGCCGACCGCGGCGCGGGCCGCCGCGAGCCCGGCGGCGACGTCGCCCGGCAGGCTGCCGCCGTTCGTGTCGCACAGGACGACGGTGCGCGCGCCGGCGCCGACCGCGGCCTCGAGCGTGGCGAGGGCGTACGCCGGGTCCGCGCGCCAACCGTCGTAGAAGTGCTCCGCGTCGTAGACGACCTCGCGCCCCTGGGCGCCCAGGAAGCGCACGGAGTCGGCGATCATCGCCAGGTTCTCGTCCAACGTGGCGCCGAGCGCCTCGGTGACGTGCAGGGGCCAGGACTTGCCGAACACGGTGACCACCGGCGTCGCTGCGGCCACCAGGGCGCGCAGGTTGGCGTCGTCCTCGGGCGCGACGTCGCGCCGCCGGGTGGCGCCGAACGCAGCGAGCCGCGCGTGCTGCAGCGGCACCGAGCGCATCCGCTCGAAGAACTCGACGTCGCGCGGGTTGCTGCCGGGCCAACCCCCTTCGATCAGGTCGACGCCGAAGGCGTCGAGGCGGCGCGCGACCGCCACCTTGTCGTCGCTCGTGAAGCTGACCCCCTCGCCCTGGGTGCCGTCGCGCAGGGTCGTGTCGTAGAGCTCGATGCGGACGCCGGCGAGCGGCCCGGTGGGGCTCGTCACCCGAGCGCCGCCGCCGTCGGCGCGCCGCGCCCCACGCCGGCGGCGAGCTTGTTGAGCACGTCGACGTAGGCCAGCGCGGACGCCTCCACGACGTCGGTCGACAGCCCGCGCCCGTGCACGGCCCGCCCCTCGCTCCGCATCCGCACC
>JARGGE010000344.1 GCA_029210865.1 Trueperaceae bacterium | reverse complement strand
ATCTCGTGGAGATCCTGATCCGCCCCACTCCGGCCCATGTGGCGCGCCTGGTGGCGCGCCTGGTCCTCGAGCGCGCACGCGCGAACCCTCGGATGACGCTCGGCTGCGCCACCGGCCGCACCATGGAGGCCGTCTACGCCGAGCTCGTCGCGGGCCACCGCGCCGGGGTCGCGGACCTGTCTCAGTTGCGGACGTTCAACCTCGACGAGTACGTCGGTCTGCCGGCCAGCGACCCGCGCTCGTACCACGCCTTCATGCGCGAGCGCTTCTTCGACCCCGTCGGCCTGCCAGCGGACCGGACGCACCTGATGGACGGGGTGGCCCCCGACCTCGCCGCCGAGGCGCGTACGTACGAGGCCGCGATCGCCGCCGCCGGCGGCATCGACGTCCAACTGCTCGGTCTGGGGGAGACGGGCCACATCGGCTTCAACGAGCCGCTGTCGGCCCTGATGTCGCGAACGCGCGAGAAGGCGCTGACCCCGACCACCCGCGCGCAGAACGCCGGCGCGTTCGGCGGCGACCCGGCGGCGGTGCCCGCGCGGGCGCTCACGATGGGCGTGGGGACGATCCTCGAGGCGCGCGAGGTGCTCCTCGTCGCCACGGGCGCCGCGAAGGCCGCCATGCTCGCGCGGGCGACCGAAGGGCCGATCACCGCGCGCATCAGCGCGACGGCGCTGCAGCTGCACCCCAACTGCAAGGTGATCGTCGACGAGGCGGCGGCCACCGCGCTGGAGGGGACCGAGTACTACCGCTTCCTGTACGCGAACGAGCCCGAGTGGGCGGCGTTCCGGGCCGACCCGACGCTCTGACGCTGCCGGCGGCGCGCGCGCCTCCGGCGCGTCCGTGCGGCGCTACCGCTTGCCTGCGGCGCCGCGGAAGGTGTATCTTCGAGCGCCTGCAGCGGTGGCTGCACGCCGGGGCGATGTAGCTCAGCTGGTTAGAGCGCACGACTCATAATCGTGAGGTCGACGGTTCGAGCCCGTCCATCGCTACCAGATCCGTCGAACGCGGCCCCTCGGGGCCGCGTTCGACGTACGAGGCGCGCGCCGCGAGCGCCGCCCGGAAGGGAAGCGCCATGGCGTGGATCGTCCTGATCGCGTCCGGAGCCTTCGAGGCGGTCTGGGCGACGGCGCTCGGTCGCTCCGGGGGCCTGACCCGCCTGATCCCCAGCCTCGTCTTCGTGGTGGCGCTCGCCGTCAGCATGGGCGGGCTCGCCTTCGCGCTGCGCAGCATCCCGACCGGCACCGGGTACGCCGTGTGGGTGGGCGTGGGCGCGGCGCTGACGGTGGTCATCGCGATGGCTACCGGCCAGGAGCCGGCGTCCGTGCCCAAGGTGCTGCTGCTCGTCGGCCTCGTCGGATGCATCGTCGGCTTGCGCGTGGTGCAGGGCTGAACGACCGGACGTCGCCGGCGACGGCGCGTCAGCGGAGCGCGAGCTCGAGGTCCGCGACGACGCCGCGCCAGCCGCACGCGGTGCACCAGGCGGTCGCGCCCTCGTCGAAGCCACCGTCCTCCAGATGGACCGCCATCACGGTCCACTCCTCGAGCCGCGGGCCGCGGCCGACCTCGACCTCGGCGGCGACGGCGGCTCGGACGCGGACGCGGGAAGCGCCGCAAGCGGGGCAGAGGGCGACGTCGGGCGCGGAGGAGACCGGGTGCATGGGGACAGGATGCCCCACGGAGCCTCACGGTGCTCTGACAGCGACGGGGCCCCGCGGGCGGGGCCCCGTGCCGGTCTCGGGGTGGTGCCGGGAGCGGGATTCGAACCCGCACGCCCTCGCGGGCAGGAGATTTTAAGTCTCGTGCGTCTACCGTTCCGCCATCCCGGCCCGACCCGTGCAGGTTACGTCAGGAGCGCCGCCGCCGCGCTCTCGCGCCGCCGCCGCTCGTCGTCCCAGCCCAGTTCGGCGGCGAGCAGCTCGCTCACGCGGCTCGTCGCCGAGCGCGTGGCCGCCGCGTCGAGCATGCCGAGCCGCAGCCGCCGCGCCAGCACGTCGACGGTGGTGGCGGCGAACTCCGCGCGCGCCGCGTGGACGACCTCGGCCTCCAGGTAGGGGTGGCCCGCCGCCAGCCGGGCACCGTAGCCCTCGTCCGCCAACGCGGCGACGGCCCCGGCGCGGTCGCCGTAGGCGAGGTGGAGATGGCGCGCGACGTCCGCCTCGAAGCCGCGCTCCTGGAGCGCGCCGGCACCGGACGCGTCGAAGCGCTCGGCCCCGGCGAGCCGCAGGTCCTCGGTGGCGGACGGCCCCGCCTGTAGGCCGCCGGCCGCGAGCGCGGCGTCCACGGCGTCGATCGCCATCCGTCGGTAGGTGGTCCACTTGCCCCCCGCGATCGTCACCAACCCCGACGGCGCGACGTGCACGACGTGGTCGCGCGAGGCCCCGGCGGTGTCGGACGCCGACGGATCGGTGACCAAGGGCCGCAGCCCGGACCACGCCGAGCGGACGTCGCTGCGCGCGATCGGCGCGGCGAAGGTCTGGTTGACGTGCCGCAAGACGTACTCGATGTCGTCCTCGGCGGCGCGCGGGTGGGCCTCGATCGCCGCCGGGCGGTCGGTGGTGCCGACGAGCGTCGCCCCTTGCCAGGGCAGCAGGAAGAGCACGCGCCCGTCCTCGGTCTCGGGGATGAGCAGGCCGGTGCCCGGCGGCGAGAAGCGGGCGTCGAGCACGATGTGGATGCCGCTGCTCGCCGTGAGCATCGGCTCCGCCTCGGGGTCGTCGAGGCGCCGGACCCCGTCGACGAACGGTCCGGCCGCGTTCACGACCGCGCGCGCCGCGACCTCGATCTCGGCGCCGCCCAGCCGATCGCGCACGGTGGCGCCGCGGACGCGCCCGCCCTCGTGGTGCAGGGCGGTCACCTCGGCGTGGGTCGCGACGACGACGCCGCGCTCCGCGGCCGACAGGGCGATCGCGACGTTCATGCGGGCGTCGTCGAACTGACCGTCGTAGTAGACAACGCCGCCGCGCAAGCCCTCTTCGCGCAGCATCGGGAAGCGCTGCTTGGCCTCGCGGGCGTCGACAAAGCGCGACGGCGCCAGGTTCGCCCTGCCGGCCAGGGCGTCGTAGAGCTTGAGGCCGGTGAGGAAGTACGGGACCTGCAGCCACTCGTAGAGCGGCGTCACGAGCGGCAGCGGGTGGGCGAGGTGCGGCGCGTTGCGGATGAGCACGGCGCGCTCGCTCAGCGCGTCGCGCACGAGCCGGAACTGGCTGCGGTCGAAGTGTTTGACCGCCTTCTCGAGGTAGCGGACGCCGCCGTGGATCAGCTTGGTGCTGCGGCTGCTGGTGCCCGACGAGAGGTCGTCGCGATCGACGAGCGCGACGCGCAAGCCGCGGCTCACCGCGTCCAGCGCGACGCCAGTGCCGGTCGCCCCGCCGCCGATGACGAGCAGGTCGAACGG